>NZ_JBEOYU010000011.1:49617-186360 GCF_040297265.1 Streptomyces sp. NPDC001832 | reverse complement strand
CGCAGAACACTCTCTGGGGCTTTCCTCCGGGCTTTTCCCTTCGGTCTTGCGTTTCCGACTCTATCAGACTCTTTCGTGTCCGATTCCCGGTCGAAACGGGATCGCTTTCCAGTTCCTCGCTTTCGCGATTCCCTTTCCGGCGAGTCCGACTCTATCAGATCCTTTCGGGCCTGATTCCCAGTCAGCGGGGTTTGTCTTCCCGGCCGTTGGGCCGTTCCGACGAGTGAGACTTTAGCGAATCCGGGGCTCCGACGCTAATCGGGGCCACGCCCCTTCGAACGTGGATTCCTCATTTCGCAAATGTGCACAGAAAGTCGAGCGACAGGTGTCGCTGACCAAATGTGGCTGCTGCGGAATGGCTGTCCGGGGACCGACCGGAGTCGGCGCTCACGCCGGACAACTCGGAGAAGGTTACGGATGCGGGCGTGTCGTGTCAACCTCGGGCCGGTCCGAATTCTGGTGGAAGGCCAGCCGGTGCGGAATCGAGGCTGCTGGGTGGCCGTCAGCCGTTGCCGGAGGCGAGTTCGCGGCTGCGGTCGCGCGCTGCTTCGAGGGCGGCAATGAGGGCGGCTCGTACTCCGTGGTTCTCCAGCTCGCGAATGGCGCTGATGGTGGTGCCGGCCGGGCTGGTGACGGCTTCGCGGAGCTTGACCGGGTGTTCACCGCTGTCGCGGAGCATCACGGCGGCGCCGATGGCGGCCTGGACGATCAGGTCGTGGGCCTGGGCGCGGGGCAGGCCGAGCAGGATGCCCGCGTCGGTCATCGCCTCGACGAGGAAGTAGAAGTACGCGGGGCCCGAGCCCGAGAGAGCGGTTGCCGCGTCCTGCTGGGACTCGGGGACGCGCAGGGTCTTGCCCACGCCACCGAAGATCGCCTCGGCGGTGGCGAGGTGGTCGGTGGTGGCGTGGCTTCCCGCGGAGATGACGGACATGCCCTCGTCGACGAGGACGGGGGTGTTCGGCATGACGCGTACGACCGGGGTGTCCGCGGTGAGGCGGTCCTCGATGAAGGCGGTCGTGATGCCTGCGGCGGCGCTGATGACCAGGCGGTCGGCGGTGACGTGTTCGGCGAGCTCGTCGAGGAGCCGTCCCATGTCCTGGGGCTTGACCGCGAGGATGAGAATGTCGGCGCGCTTGGCGGCCTCGGCGTTGGTGACGGAATCGACGCCGTAGCGGCTGAGGAGTTCCTCGGCACGCTCGGATCGGCGGGTGGTGACCAGCAGGTTCGCCGGACGCCAGCCTGCCCGGATCATGCCACTGAGCAGGGCCTCGCCGATCTTTCCGGTGCCGAGGACTGCAACTTTCTGGGTCATGCGGTTCACCCTCCGGGCCGTGCTCGCGGTTCTCGGTGCGTCGTGCTGAAGGCTTTCGGTACTCGTGTCCGTCATCCTCCCACCGGGGCCGGTCAGGCGGTACGCCGGCGGAGCGTGGCCGCGCCGAGGGTGAGGACGAGCAGGGCGCAGCCGGCGACGACCAGGACGTCGCGGATGAAGTCGTCGGTGATGCCGGTGTGGTGGAGGACCTCGTTCATGCCGTCGACCGCGTACGACATGGGCAGCGCGTTCGAGATCGCTTCGAGGACGGGTGCCATCCGGTCGCGTGCGATGAGCAGTCCGCAGAGCAGGAGCTGCGGGAAGATCACGGCCGGCATGAACTGGACGGCCTGGAACTCGGATGCGGCAAAGGCGGAGACGAAGAGGCCCAGTGCCGTGCCGAGCAGGGCGTCGAGCAGGGCGACCAGGAGCAGCAGCCACGGGGAGCCGGTGACATCCAGGCCGAGTGCCCAGACCGAGAGTGCGGTGGCCAGGAGGGACTGGACGATCGCGACGGCGCCGAAGGCGAGGGCGTAGCCGCCGATCAGATCGCCCTTGCCGAGCGGCATGGTGAGGAGGCGTTCGAGGGTGCCCGAGGTGCGTTCGCGCAGGGTGGCGATCGAGGCCACCAGGAACATCGTGATCAGCGGGAAGATGCCCAGGAGCGAGGCGCCGATGGTGTCGAAGGTGCGGGGGCTGCCGTCGAACACGTACCGGAGCAGCGTGATCATCACGACCGGGATCAGGAGGAGCAGCGCGACGGTGCGGGGGTCATGGGTCAGCTGGCGCAGGACGCGGGCGGCGGTGGCGAGCGTGCGGGCGGGGCTCAAGGGTGGTGCGGCCGGGCGGGGCTGCGGGTGCGGGGTGCTCATCGGGCGGTCTCCTGACGGGTGGCGGCTTCGTCGACCAGGTGGAGGAACGCCTCTTCGACGGTGGCGGCGTGGGTGGTGGCGCGCAGCGCCTCGGGGGTGTCGTCGGCGAGGATCTCGCCTTCGCGCATGAGGAGCAGCCGGTGGCAGCGCTCGGCCTCGTCCATGACGTGCGAGGAGACGAGGAGTGTGGTGCCGCGGTCGGCGGCGAGGGTGTGGAAGAGGTTCCACAGGTCTCGGCGGAGTACCGGGTCCAGGCCCACGGTCGGTTCGTCAAGGATCAGGAGTTCGGGGGTGCCGAGCAGGGCCACGGCGAGGGAGACACGGGTGAGCTGGCCGCCGGAAAGAGTGCCGGCCAGTGCGTCGGCGTGGCCGGTCAGGTCGACATCGGCGATCGCGCGGCTGACGGCAGCGCGGCGGGCATCCCGGTGGCGGCGGCCCGGCTGGAGGATCGCCGCGAAGTAGTCGAGGTTCTGCCGGACGGTCAGGTCGGTGTAGACGGACGGGGCCTGGGTGACGTACCCGATGCGTGGACGGAGGGTGGGGTGTCCGGCGGGGCTGCCGAGTACGTCGAGGGCGCCGGTGACCTTGGCCTGGGTGCCCACGACGGCACGCATCAGGGTGGATTTGCCGCACCCGGAGGGGCCCAGGAGGCCGGTGATCCTGCCGGGTTCGACGGTGAAGTCGAGGTCGCGGAGGACGGTGCGGTTGCCTCGTACGACGGTGAGGCCGCGGGCCTCGATGGCGACGCCCGAAGAATTCATCATGCGACGAATTTTCATCCTGGCGGTGTCTGTCCGTCAAGGTCGCTGCGCGGTCCAGGCTGTGGGGCGGTGGGGGGCTGTGTGCGGGTCAGGAGCGCGGTGGGGGTGACGCCGTGGTTGAGCCCGGGCAGATCACCACGCTCAGCTCGACCACATAACTCTCCTCGACGGTGCCGTCCGGGGAGAGCTTTGGCCCGCGCTCGTGCCAGGCCCTGCGCTCTTGGGGTCCTACTTGCGCTTGGGCCGCTTTGCTTTGGTGGTCTTGCGGGCGGCCGGGTTTCCGGTGCGGGCCGAGCGGCGCTTCGTGTAGCGGGCCAGGGCCGTCTCGTACTCCGCGCGGCGCAGTTGCTCGCCCGGTGCCTCCTTGAACGTACGGAGGAAGTACGCGATCAGCGAGCCGACGAAACCGATGGTCTTGAGACCGCGCAGATTGGCCTCGCGCACCGGATCGGCCGGGCGGCGGCTGAACCCTTCCCACGTCATGCGGAAGGCGATGGCGCTGCAGATGACGAACATCAGGACGACCAGGATGCCGACGAGATTGCCGACGCCGGCGATCTCCAGTCCCTGGAAGGCGAAGCGGAGTACGAAGCAGGCGGTGACGGAGGCCGCGAGGGAGCCGACCGCTGCCCCGACGCGTCGCAGCCCGTAGCCCCCGTCGTGGTCGACCCAGGTCGTACCGAAGAAGAGCAGGGGCTCGGGCTGCGGGCCGGGCTTGGTGCCGCCGGGCGTGGGGCCGGGGCCGGGGGCTTCGCTGTTCTCGCTCACGAGGTCGATTATCCCCGGGCGGTCGCGGCCCCGGTCGCCGTCCCTGTTGCCGTCCCGTCGCGGTCCCGTCAGTCGCAGCGTGGGGCGATGTAGCCGTCGCTGCCCGTGTGGACGTAGGCGTCCGCCACGAACTCGCCGTTGGCGATGTTGTCCCAGAGGTTCGAGGTGCCGTACGGGCCGGTGACCCGCTCCCCCGGCTTCTGGCAGTAGACCGGAACCTTCATTCCGTACGGAAGCGTCCTCACGATGCCGTACTGGGTGCCCGGCCCCGTGCGGACGTTGACGCGGTAGCCCGGTGCGATGGGGTACCTGGTGACGTCGTCGGTGCCGGCGAGCGCGGCCATGTCCTCGGCCGCGTCGGCGGTGATGTCGGTGTGCTCTTCCATGGCCATGAGGCCCTCCCCCGTTGAGAGACGGTGTGTACGACGCGCAGGTTACAAGCCCCGCCCGTATCGCACACGCCATCGACTAGGCTCCGTGCGTCGCGCTTGCGGACGAAGACACGGGGGTGGGCGATGCCGCCGCTGCGAGGTACCGGAGCCAATCCGGAAGCGGAGCATCCGGAGTACGCCGGTCATTACCGCCTTGAGGCATGTCTCGGCGCCGGCGGCATGGGGGTCGTGCACCTGGCGCGCTCCACCTCGGGGTTGCAGCTCGCTGTCAAGGTGGTGCACCGGCACTACTGTGCAGATGCTGAGTTCAGGGCACGTTTCCGGCAGGAGGTCGGGGCGGCGAGGCGGGTCAGCGGAGCCTTCACGGCACCGGTCGTCGATGCCGATCCGGACGCCCCACGGCCGTGGATGGCCACCCTGTACGTGCCCGGTCCCACGCTCGCCGACCAGGTGAAGCGGAACGGGCCGATGGTCCCCGCCGAGCTGCGCAGGCTGACGGCGGGACTTGCCGAGGCGCTGCGCGACATTCATCGGGCCGGAGTGATCCACCGCGACCTCAAGCCGAGCAATGTGCTGCTCTCCGACTCCGGCCCCAAGGTCATCGACTTCGGGATCTCACGGCCGTACGACAGCGATCTGCGTACGGAGACGGGCAAGCTGATCGGCTCACCGCCGTACATGGCGCCCGAGCAGTTCCAGCGGCCGCGTGAAGTCGGGCCCGCCGCGGACGTGTTCGCTCTGGGGGCCGTGCTCGTCCATGCGGCGACCGGCCGGGGGCCCTTCGACTCCGACAGCCCGTACATCGTGGCCTACCAGGTGGTGCACGACGAGGCCGATCTGACGGGGGTGCCGACCGATCTGGCGCCGCTGATCGGGCAGTGCCTGGCGAAGGACCCCGCGGAGCGGCCCACTCCGGACGACATCATGGCGGCGCTGCGCCCTCCTTCGTACGACGCCGCCGCGTTCATACCGTCGCAACGGCGGCCGGGTGCCGTCGAAGCCCCGGCGGTGTCGGGGCCGGGGCCGGAGATCGCGACGGGGGCGGATACGGATGAGGACACGCACGTAGGCGCGGGCGCGACGGCGCGGGGCAGGAAGGCGACCGTGAGCGGTGGCGGCAAGCGGCAGTGGCTGGCAGCCGCTGCGGCGCTGCTCGTCATGGGTGCCGGTGGGGTGTGGGCTGCCGGTGTGGTGGGCGACTCAGGTGGCTCGGATGAGCCGGGAAGCTCCGGTGAGTCGGGGGATTCAGGCGGCGCGAAAGGCTCAGCGGCGTTCGCGTCGTGGCGGACGCCGCTTTTGGCCTCGGGCGGCTCCACGCCGGTCTGTTCCTCGGCGGACGGCGCCGACGAGGAAGCGTCCGTCCCGTCCGTGGCGCTGTACTGCGCGGCGGCCGGTATCGGCGCCGCCCGGCTGGACCCCGCGGACGGGCGGGTGCTGTGGTCCCGTCGCGCCACCGACGGGGACACCCCGTCGGTCGGCGTGGTTTCGGTGTCCGGCGGTCCGGTGCATACGGCAGTACCGGGCGGGAAGCTCCGGGCGTACGACCCCGCCAAGGGTGAACAGGTCTGGGACGCGGATCTCTCCCCGTACCTCGGCACTCCCTTCGCCGCGGGTGACACACTGCTGCTGGTCAGTCAGGACGGCACGACCGAAGCGCTCGACTCCGCGACCGGCGTGTCCCTCTGGCGGCATCCGCTCACCGGGCACCAGCGGCCGGACTACGCGCTGTACGACGAAGAATCGAGGCTGGTCTACGCATTCGAGCACTCGGCCTATGGGTCCACCACGCTGGTCACGGCCGTCGATACGGCGACCGGGCACGCGGCGTGGCAGCGGCGGCTGGACGGAATGCTCACCCCGGTGGGGACCTCGGACGGTGCACTCGTCCTGACGTCCATGAACGGGGACTCCCAGACCGTCGGGCTCGTCCGCTACGACCCGGAGCGCGGGCGCGTCGCACGGGTGGCGCTGCCGTTCCGGATGAACGAACCGGAGGTCGTGGTGGGCGGCGACACCGCCTATCTGCTGGGGCACGGCGGGACCCTGGTCGCCGTCGACACGCGCCTGGACGACGGCGGAGCTGTCCGCTGGCAGCTGGAGACCGCTGCCGGGCGGACGTCGGCACCCGTTCTCGCCGCCGGGAACCGGCTGTACTTCTCGGCGGCGGACGGGCGGCTGCTCGCCGTGGACACCGAGCGCGGAACACTGCTGGGCCAGACGAGCCCTCGGCTCCGGAACGGGAAACTCACGTACGCCTCACAGCTGCCCGCCCCTGTCGCTGCCGGCCGGACCGTCTTCGGTACCGCGCCCGACGGTTCCGTGTTCGCCGTCGACGGACAGGACCCCGCTCACTGGTGAGAGCGGGGTCCGGCGGCAGCGTCCGCGGCTGCCTCGGCCAGCTATTGGTCAGCCGAGCTTGGACACGTCCCGCACCGCGCCCCGGTCCGCGCTCGTCGCCATCGCCGCGTACGCACGCAGCGCCGAGCTGACCTTGCGGTCGCGGCCCTTCGGCGCGTACACGCCGTTCAGCGCCTCGCGGCGGGTGGTCAGCTCGGCCTCGGGGACGAGGAGCTCGATCGAGCGGTTGGGGATGTCGATCCTGATCCGGTCGCCGTCCTCGACCAGGGCAATCGTGCCGCCCGATGCGGCCTCCGGCGATGCGTGGCCGATGGACAGGCCCGACGTACCGCCGGAGAAGCGGCCGTCGGTCACCAGGGCACAGCTCTTGCCGAGGCCCCGGCCCTTGAGGAAGGACGTGGGGTAGAGCATCTCCTGCATGCCGGGGCCGCCGCGCGGGCCCTCGTAGCGGATGACGACGACGTCGCCCTCCTTGATCTCCTTGCGGAGGATCTTGTCGACGGCCTCCTCCTGCGACTCGCAGACGACCGCCGGGCCCTCGAAAGTCCAGATCGACTCGTCGACGCCCGCCGTCTTCACGACGCAGCCGTCCACGGCGAGGTTCCCCTTGAGGACCGCGAGGCCGCCGTCCTTGGAGTACGCGTGCGCCAGGTCGCGGATGCAGCCGCCGGCCGCGTCCAGGTCGAGGGTCTCCCAGCGCTCGGACTGCGAGAAGGCGGTGGCGGAACGGACGCATCCGGGGGCCGCGTGCCACAGCTCCACGGCCTCGGGGGACGGAGCGCCACCGCGGATGTCCCAGCTCTTCAGCCACTCCGCGAGGGAGTCGGAGTGGATCGAGTGCACGTCCTCGTTGAGCAGGCCGCCGCGGTGCAGCTCGCCGAGGATGGCGGGGATGCCGCCGGCCCGGTGCACGTCCTCCATGTAGTACGTGCCGCCGGGGGCCACGTTGGGAGCGACCTTCGACAGGCAGGGGACGCGGCGCGAGACCTCGTTGATGTCGTCCAGGTCGTAGGCCAGCTCGGCCTCCTGAGCGGCGGCGAGCAGATGCAGGATCGTATTGGTGGAGCCGCCCATGGCGATGTCCAGCGCCATGGCGTTGTCGAACGCGGCGCGGGTGCCGATGGAGCGCGGCAGGACCGTCGCGTCGTCCTGCTCGTAGTAGCGCTTGGTGATCTCGACGACCGTACGGCCGGCCTCCTCGTACAGCGCCCTGCGGGCGGTGTGCGTGGCGAGGACGGAGCCGTTGCCGGGGAGGGAGAGACCGAGGGCCTCGGTCAGGCAGTTCATCGAGTTGGCGGTGAACATGCCGGAACAGCTGCCGCAGGTGGGACAGGCGTTCTCCTCGATACGGAGGATGTCCTCGTCCGAGACGGTCTCATTGACCGCGTCGGTGATCGCGTTGATCAGGTCGAGCTTGCGGACCGTACCGTCGACGAGGGTGGCCCTGCCGGCCTCCATCGGGCCGCCGGAGACGAAGACCGTCGGGATGTTGAGGCGCATCGCCGCCATCAGCATGCCGGGCGTGATCTTGTCGCAGTTGGAGATGCAGATCAGCGCGTCCGCGCAGTGCGCCTCGACCATGTACTCGACGGAGTCCGCGATCAGGTCGCGGGAGGGGAGGCTGTACAGCATCCCGGCGTGGCCCATCGCGATGCCGTCGTCGACGGCGATGGTGTTGAACTCGCGCGGCACGGCGCCTGCGGCTTTGATGGCGTCGGAGACGATCCGTCCGACCGGGGCCAGGTGGGTGTGGCCGGGAACGAACTCGGTGAAGGAGTTGGCGACCGCGATGACCGGCTTGCCGATGTCCTCGCTCGCTACACCCGAGGCCCGCATAAGGGCGCGGGCGCCCGCCATGTTGCGACCGTGGGTGACAGTGCGGGACCTCAGCTGGGGCATCGTCTCTCGCTCCTTCGACAGAAAAGACTGCTCCGAGCCTACGCCTCCGGCTCCAAGATCTGGACACGGTGTCCGGTATGCGGGATGGCGTGCTCGGGGGGTGGGCGCGGGCGGCGCACCGGAATGGTTACTCCGCTTCCGTCAAGTAGCGCTGCAGTGTCGGTGCCACCATCTCGATGATCTTCTCCGGGGGCGCCGAAGCCAGTGGTTCCGCCCGGATGACGTAGCGCAGCATCGCGATTCCGAGCATGTGCGAGGCGGCCAGTTCCGCGCGGAACGTCGCATCCGGTACGTCCAGTTCCTCCGCAATGCGTTCCAGGAGGAGGCGCAGGACGAAGCCGCGGAGGACCTTTGCCGCTGCCTCGTGCGCCAGTGCGGACCGCATGATCGCCAGCAGGGGTGCCCTGGACTCCGGGTTCTCCCACACGGCGATGAAGTAGCGGGCCAGCCGCTCCCCCAGGCCGTCCGTGCCGCTGCCGAGGATGGCCGGGATCACCAGGGCCGGTTCGAAGGAGAGCTCGATGGCGGCCGCGAAGAGCTCGTCCTTCGTGCCGAAGTAGTGGTGGACGAGGGCGGAGTCGACGCCTGCCGCCTTGGCGATGCCCCGGATCGACGTCTTGTCGTAGCCGCGCTCCGCGAATTCGGTGCGGGCCGCCTCCAGGATGCGGGTGCGGGCGTCGGGGCCGGTGGTCCCGGCCGCACGGGAGGGGCGGCCGCGTCGCTTGGGGGCGGGACCGGTGGGATCAGTGGGATCGGTGCGGCCACTGGTCATGGGCGCGGCGCCTCGGCCGAGGACGACGCCAGGTGGAGCCGGGTGAAGGCCAGCGCCTCCGCCAGGTCGGCCTCGCGTTCGGCGGTGGACATGGCGCGGCGGGTGTTGACCTCGATGACGATATGACCGTCGAAGCCGGTATGTGCCAGGTGTTCCAGGAGTTCGGCGCAGGGCTGGTCGCCGCGGCCGGGCACCAGGTGCTCGTCCTTGTTGGAGCCCTTGCCGTCGGCGAGATGGATGTGGGCGAGCCGGTCGCCCATCCGGTCGACCATCGCCATGCCGTCCGTGCGGGCCGTCGCGGTGTGCGACAGGTCCACGGTGAAGTGGCGGTAGTCGTCGTTGGTGACGTCCCAGTCGGGGGCGTAGGCAAGCATCTCGCGGTCCCGGTAGCGCCAGGGGTACATGTTCTCGACGGCGAACCGCACACCGGTCTCGTCCGCCATGCGCCAGATCCCGGTGACGAAGTCGCGCGCGTAGTTGCGCTGCCAGCGGAACGGCGGGTGGACGACGACGGTCGTCGCCCCGAGCTTCTCCGCGGCGGCACGGGCCCGCTGGAGCTTCACCCACGGATCGGTGGACCAGACGCGCTGCGTGATCAGCAGACAGGGCGCGTGGACGGCCAGGATCGGCACCTGGTGGTAGTCCGAGAGCCGTCGCAGCGCCTCGATGTCCTGGCTGACCGGATCGGTCCACACCATGATCTCGACACCGTCGTAACCAAGACGCGCGGCGATCTCGAAGGCCGTCGACGTCGACTCCGGGTAGACGGAAGCCGTCGACAGGGCGACCTTCGCATCCGGGATGCGCACCACTGGTTCTGCCACTGGGACAGCGTACGGGCAGTGTGAGGCCGCGCCGAAAGACCCGGGCGGAAAGTGACGAGGGCCATGGCGGACTTCCGGCCGCCCCGGCGGTGCCGACGGCCTCCGTTCACGGCAATGAGCGGGCTCCCTGTCGTGAAGGGAGGATGTCAGCTTGGCGCGGCCTGCTCCGTCGGCTCCGTCGGCATGTGGTCCAGGCGGCGCAGGATGACGCCCTCGCGCAGCGCCCAGGGGCAGATCTCCAGCTCCTCGACCCCGAACAGGTCCATGGCTCCCTCCGCGACCAGCGCCCCGGCCAGCAGCTGCGCGGCCCGGCCCTCGGAGACCCCGGGCAGGGCGCCGCGCTGCTCGACCGTCATCGCGGCCAGCTTCGGCACCCACTCCTCCAGCGCCTTGCGGGCGAGGACACGCTCCACGTACAGGCCATCGGTGGAGCGTGCGGCGCCCGCGATCCTGGCGAGCTGCTTGAAAGTCTTGGAGGTGCCGACGACATGATCCGGACGCCCGAGGCGGGTGAATTCCCCGACGCTCCGGGCGATCCTGGCCCGTACATGGCGGCGCAGCGCCTTCACCTTCGCCAGGTCCGGCGGATCGCCCGGCAGCCACTCGGCGGTGAGCCGGCCGGCTCCGAGCGGCAGCGACACCGCGGCGTCCGGCTCCTCGTCTATGCCGTACGCGATCTCCAGCGAGCCGCCTCCGATGTCCAGGACCAGCAGCCGCCCCGCCGACCAGCCGAACCAGCGGCGCGCGGCGAGGAAGGTGAGCCGGGCCTCCTCCACACCGCTGAGGACGCCGAGGTCGATGCCCGTCTCGTCCCGCACCCGGGCCAGCACCTGGTCGGCGTTGCTCGCCTCCCGTACCGCGGACGTGGCGAACGGCAGAACGTCCTCGCATCCCTTGTCCTCGGCTGCCTGGAGCGCATCGTTGATCGTTGCCACGAGCCGGTCCACACCGTCGGGGCCGATCGCCCCGTCCCCGTCCCCGCCGAGAAGTTCGGCCAGGCGCAGCTCCGCCTTGTGCGAGTGCGCGGGCAGCGGGCGGGCGCCGGGGTGCGCGTCCACCACCAGCAGATGCACTGTGTTCGAACCCACGTCGAGGACTCCGAGTCTCATGCCCGGAACGCTACCGGGACTGCGGACTTACCCTTGGCCCGTGCCAAAGACGAAAAAGGCGAAGCCGGGCAAAAACACGAAGAAGCAGAGAACGAAGCAGGAGATGCAGCAGCAGGAAGTGAACGGGCCGAACCGGTCCGAGGACGAAACGGGCATCGACTTCGCACGCGCCTGGGTCGAGTTCCCCGACCCCGCGGACGACGAGCAGGTCTTCCGCTGCGACCTGACCTGGCTGACGTCCAGGTGGACCTGCATCTTCGGAAGTGGCTGCCAGGGCATCCAGGCGGGCCGTGCGGACGACGGATGCTGCACGCTGGGCGCGCACTTCTCGGACGAGGACGACGAGAAGCGGGTGGCGAGCCATGTCGAACAGCTGACCCCGGAACTGTGGCAGTTCCACGATGTCGGTACGAAGACGGGCTGGGTCGAGGTCGACGACGACGGGGAACGCCAGACACGGCGCTGGAAGGGTTCGTGCATCTTTCAGAACCGTCCCGGGTTCGCGGCGGGCGCAGGCTGCTCGCTGCACATCCTGGCGCTGCGGAAGGGCAAGGAGCCCTTGGAGACCAAGCCGGACGTCTGCTGGCAGCTGCCGATCCGGCGTACGTACGACTGGATCGACCGGCCCGACGACACGCGCGTGCTCCAGGTCTCGATCGGCGAGTACGACCGCAGGGGCTGGGGTCCGGGCGGCCACGATCTGCACTGGTGGTGCACATCGGCGACCTCGGCGCACGGGGCCGGGGAGCCGGTGTACGTGTCGTACCGCCCGGAACTCATCGAGCTGATGGGCAAGAAGGGGTACGACCGGCTGGTCGAGTTGTGCGAGGAGCGCCTGTCCTCGCTGCTGCCCATGGCGCCGCACCCTGCGGATCCGGTCGATCCCGCGTGACGGTCCGGTGGTTCGGCCGGTGACGTCGCGCGAGCCACCGCTACCCGGACGGACTGTTTCAGCGCTTCCGGGTAGCGGTGCGCGTATTTGGTTCGGTCGGGGTCGTGGAGCCGGTCGGGTCCGGGGACGGGTCCGTCGGTGACGGCGTGGGATCCGTGGAGTTGGTCGGGCCGGGGGTCGGGTCGGTCGGCTGCGTGGGCCCCGGCGAGGACGGGGTCGGATCCGACGGTACGGACGGGCCCGAGGGGGTGGTGGGGCCGGCCGTACCCGGGCCGCCGGGTGACGGCACCGTCGCCCCGTATCCCCGGATCGCCACGGCCGAATCCGAAGGGGCGAGGGCAATGCGTGCGCTCCAGGGACCGGCGGGTTCCCGCAGGTGGTCCACGAGGACGCGGATCGTGATGCTCTCGCCCGCGGCGAGCGTGCCCGAGGAGCTGCTGAGGCGCAGCCAGGACGCATCCGCGCGGGCCGACCAGGCGATGGGTGCGCCGCCCGAGGCGGTCAGGCGGATCAGTGTCGTGCCGCCGGATGAGCGGGCCTCGACGGTGAGCCCGCCGATGCCGCCCCGGCCCGGGCCCGAGCTGATCACCTCGGCCGAGACGTCCGGGGTCCGGCCGTCCTTGAAACGGGCGCCGGGCTGGGGACGGGCGTTGCCCGCGTTCTCGTAGCGGCCGTCCGGGGTTCCGTCGAGGTCGTGACGGACGTCCGTCTCGGTCGCGGTGACCGAGGAGCCGTCGTGCCCCTCTCCGGTCTGCGGCGCTCCGCGGTAGGCCGTCCACAGCGCGATCACCGGGGCGGCGACGACCGTCGCCACCACTGTCGTCGTCACGACCCTGGCCCGAAGCCGGTCCCGGCGAGCGGCGTGGTCCTTCGGGTGCATGGGGAAGCCCGCCCGGTCGAAGCGCGGGCCGCCGGACCGGTTCCGCTGGGCATGGACCATGGCGACGTATGCGGAGGGCCGTGGCGCCTCTACGACCGGCAGCGCGGCGGCCGGGGCGACGGCCGCGCCCGGCCAGGGGCCCTCGGCGCCGGCCCGCTCGACGGCCCGGCGGCAGCGGGGGCAGTCGTCGACATGGCGGACGAGTTCGCGGCGCAGGGTCGCGGAGAGCAGGACACGGTGGTCGCCGGTGAGCCGGGCGACGGTGGGGCAGTTGCCGCTCTCGACGACGGCGAGGGCTGCGCGGGTACGTTCCACCTCGCAGGCCGCGGCGGCCAGGAGCTCACGGGCGGTCGCCGGTTCGAGGCCCAGGACGGAGGCGACAGCGCGCGGGGCGAGGCGGTGTCGCACGGCGAGTTCGAGCGCTTCGCGCTGTTCGGGGGTGGTGCCTGCGGCCTCCGGCCAGGCCAGCTGGGCGAGTTCACGGCGGTGCGCCTCGGCGGCGGCTTCGGATTCTGCGGCGGGGGCGTTGCCTGCCGTGGCGCCGCCCGGCATGAAGGGCGCGGCGGCAGTGGCCTTCGCGACGACGGCCGGCGTACGGCGGGCCGCGCGCGCGCCCTGGGTGGCCGTCCCGCCCGGCTGCTTGCTTGGCGGCCCTTCCCCCGCCCGCTTCGCCTCCCGCTTCGTCTTCTGCTCGGCCGGCTGTCTTCCCGACGGCTTCCCCGCATTGCGGCGGTGCGCCTGACGGCCCTGTTTCTGCTCGGCGAGCTTGCGCAGACACGTCCATCTGGCCAGCGCGTACAGCCAGGATTTACGTTCCTCCTCACCTGCCGGGCACCGGCCGTCCTGTCGTTCCGCGATCGCGAGCACACCGCCGAGCGCCTCGGTGGCGGCATCGTGGTCGCAGAGCACGGAGAGGCAGTAGGTGAACAGGCCGTCGAGATGCGGCTCGTAACGTGCAGGCGGCCGCCGCTGCGAAGGCTGCGCCGAGTGGGGCGCGCGGTGCCGCGCCCGGTGTGCGCCGGTGGTGTGCGTGGGGGGCTCCAGCCTGCTGCTCGTCACCTGGCGACCGTAGGCAGCGCAGAGCATGCCTTCAGCGCCTCTTCGGCACTTTTAATCCTTACGGGTGAACGTATCGCTCGAAAGAGGACAGGAATCCCTGTTTCAGGGGACAAAATCCCTGATTCCGGTGAAAACGCCGGGCCGATCCGGGGGCGTCGGCGGGCGCGCACCCACGCCGGGCTGCGTCGGGGACCGCGCCCGGCAGTCTTGTCGGACCCCACCTATACGGTTGCGCCATGGCTGCCCGTACGAAATCCGCGAAGGACCGGCCGTCCTACCGTTGCACCGAATGCGGCTGGACGACCGCCAAGTGGCTCGGCCGCTGCCCCGAATGCCAGGCATGGGGGACGGTCGAGGAGTTCGGCGGCGCCCCCGCCGTGCGGACCACCGCGGCCGGCCGGGTCAGCACTGCCGCGCTCCCCATCGGCCAGGTCGACAGCCGGCAGGCCACCGCCCGGTCGACCGGCGTCGGCGAGCTGGACCGGGTGCTCGGCGGCGGTCTCGTGCCGGGTGCCGTCGTGCTGCTCGCGGGCGAGCCGGGCGTCGGGAAGTCGACGCTGCTGCTCGATGTGGCCGCGAAGGCGGCGAGCGACGAGCACCGCACGCTCTATGTCACCGCCGAGGAGTCCGCGAGCCAGGTGCGGCTGCGCGCCGACCGGATCCGGGCGATCGACGACCATCTGTATCTGGCGGCCGAGACCGACCTGTCCGCGGTCCTCGGTCATCTGGACGCCGTCAAACCGTCGCTTCTCATCCTCGATTCCGTGCAGACCGTCGCCTCGCCCGAGATCGACGGGGCGCCCGGCGGCATGGCACAGGTCCGGGAGGTCGCCGGTGCCCTCATCCGGGCCTCCAAGGAGCGCGGCATGTCGACGCTCCTGGTCGGCCATGTCACCAAGGAAGGGGCGATCGCCGGGCCGCGGCTGCTGGAGCATCTCGTCGATGTGGTGCTGTCCTTCGAGGGCGACCGCCATGCCCGCCTGCGGCTCGTCCGGGGCGTCAAGAACAGGTACGGCGCGACCGACGAGGTCGGCTGCTTCGAGCTGCACGACGAGGGCATCACCGGCCTCGCCGACCCGTCCGGACTGTTCCTCACCCGCCGCGACGAACCCGTGCCCGGCACCTGCCTGACCGTCACCCTGGAGGGCAAGCGGCCTCTGGTCGCCGAGGTGCAGGCGCTGACGGTCGACTCCCAGATCCCCTCGCCCCGGCGCACCACCTCGGGTCTGGAGACGTCCCGGGTGTCGATGATGCTGGCCGTTCTGGAACAGCGTGGCCGGATCAGCTCGCTCGGAAAGCGGGACATCTACAGCGCGACGGTCGGCGGAGTGAAGCTCTCCGAGCCCGCCGCGGACCTCGCGGTCGCGCTGGCGCTGGCCAGCGCGGCGAGCGACACCCCACTCCCCAAGAACCTGGTGGCGATCGGCGAGGTTGGCCTCGCGGGCGAGGTCAGAAGGGTTACGGGAGTCCAGCGCAGGCTGGCCGAGGCGCACCGTCTGGGCTTCACGCACGCGCTGGTTCCGACCGACCCGGGGAAGGTCCCGGCCGGTATGAAGGTCACAGAAGTCGCCGACATGGGTGATGCACTGAGAGTGCTACCGCGCCGGTCTCGCGCACAGGCCCCGCAGGAGGAGAACGCGCGCCGGTAGACTTTGCCCTGGTCTCACCCGTCCGTACGAACGGCATGAGGGACGCAAGGGCACCGCAAACCTGTGACCGGAGGAGTGCAGTGGCAGCCAGCGACCGGGCAGCACCGCCCGGAAAGTCCGGCCAAGGCACCGGTAACGAGGCGCTGATGCGCGCCTCATTGAGCGCCGTCGCGCCCGGAATGGCGCTGCGGGACGGCCTGGAGCGCATCCTCCGCGGCAACACCGGTGGGCTGGTCGTGCTCGGCATGGACAGGACCGTGGAGTCGATGTGCACCGGCGGATTCGTGCTGGACGTGGAGTTCACCGCGACGCGCCTGCGCGAGCTGGCCAAGCTCGACGGGGCACTGATCCTCGACAAGGACATGACCAAGATCCTGCGTGCCGGTGTGCAGCTGGTCCCGGACGCCTCCATTCCCACCGAGGAGACCGGCACCCGCCACCGCACGGCGGACCGGGTCTCCAAGCAGTGCGACTTCCCGGTCGTCTCGGTCTCGCAGTCGATGCGTCTGATCGCGCTGTACGTGGACGGGGAGCGCCGGGTCCTGGAGGAGTCCGCCGCGATCCTCTCCCGCGCCAATCAGGCACTCGCCACCCTGGAGCGGTACAAGCTCCGGCTGGACGAGGTCGCGGGCACCCTCTCGGCGCTGGAGATCGAGGACCTGGTGACGGTCCGCGATGTGACGGCCGTCGCACAGCGGCTGGAGATGGTCCGCCGGATCGCGACCGAGATCGCGGAGTACGTGGTGGAGCTGGGCACCGACGGCCGGCTCCTCTCGCTCCAGCTCGACGAGTTGATCGCGGGCGTCGAGCCGGAGCGTGAGCTGGTCGTGCGCGACTATGTGCCGGAGCCGACCGCGAAGCGGTCCCGTACGGTCGCCGAAGCACTGACCGAACTCGACGCTCTCTCCCACACCGAACTGCTCGAACTCCCGGTCGTGGCACGGGCACTGGGGTACAGCGGCTCGCCGGAGACGCTGGATTCGGCGGTCTCGCCGCGCGGCTTCCGGCTGCTGGCGAAGGTGCCGCGGCTGCCCGGGGCGATCATCGACCGGCTGGTGGAACACTTCGGCGGCCTGCAGAAGCTCCTTGCCGCCAGCGTGGACGACCTCCAGACGGTGGACGGCGTCGGCGAGGCCCGGGCGAGGAGCGTGCGCGAGGGGCTGTCGCGACTGGCCGAGTCGTCGATTCTCGAGCGGTACGTGTAGCGGTACGCGCAGGAGACACCGGCGGTGCCGGGGCCCGGGGGACCGGGCCCCGAAGTGTTTTCGGGCCCGGTTCCCCCGGAGCCCGGCCCTTTCTCAGTCCTTCGCGAGGACGAACGAGGCGCGCTGCACCGGCTCGCCCGGCGCCTTCGCCTCGACCAGGTACGTACCGGGCCCCGCGGTCCCCGCGGGCCGTGTCGCACACTGCGGGGTGCTCTTCTTCCGGTCCCACTCCACGGTGTGGACGACGGTCGAGCCCGCCGGGACCTTGAGCAGCAGGCTGCCCGCGTTGCGCGGGCAGTCCTTGGAGGACCACACCTGGCTGTCGTCGCCACCGGCCTCGGTGATGGTGAGCACCGTGCTCTTCGGCCCGAAGTCGGCCTTGCAGGTGGTGGACGAGGTGTTCTTGGCGGCCAACTGGAACTTCGGCTTCTCGCCGGGGCTGTAGCTGAGTTCGGTGCTCAGGCTCAACTGCAGCGCGCCGGCGGCGCAGTCGGGAAGCGAGGAACCTGCCGGAACCTGCTCCCCTGCCGTCGCGCCGCTGACGGTCGCGCCGTCGGCTCCGGTGTCCGGTCCGCTGCCACCGATTCCGCTGTCGCTCGCGCCGCCGTCGGAGCCCGCGCCCGTACCGCTGTTGTCTCCGCCGTCGCTGCCGGATTCGCCCGACTCGTCGCGACCGCCCGGCTGTTCACTGATGGCCGGCCCCGACTGGGAGGGGCCTGGAGTGATCGAGCGTGCGGGACCCGATCCACCGGGCCGGGAGTCGTCCGTGTCCGCCTTGCCGCCACCGGAGGTGACGGCCCACACGATCAGCAACGCGAGCAGCACAACCAGCGTCGCCGCTACGGCCCTCCGTCGCCAGTAGATGCTGGAGGGAAGCGGCCCGATCGGATTACGCAGAGATCCCACGGCGCAAACTGTACGAGAGATCGGCGCCAACTCCCGCCCCACCCGCCGCCTGGCCCCCGAGTTTTGCAGATCATCATCTCGGGACGGCCTGCTCCGGCCCTGCACTTACGACCTCACCCTCGATTGGCAGCCGCGTCGCAGCGCCTGGGACCTCCACGGTTACGTCGAGTTGAGCCCTGAGTATCGCCCAGGTGACCACTCGGATTTGTTGACTACCCTCTGCCAAATGGATAGTTCAGCTACTGCCCCGCTCTACCGGGACATCACCGACTTCGCGCATGACATGCCGTCATGGGTGCAACATCTGGCCGAGATATGGACGGAGCTCGGGCTCCTGGTCTTCGGCGTCCTGTTCATCACCGGGTGGTGGCGTGCCCGACGGGCGGACGACGGCGCCCTGGCCCTGGCGGTGCTCGCGCCCATTGCGACGGCCTTCGCCTATGTGGGCAGCGAGGCGCTCAAGTCTGTGGTGGACGAGGAGCGCCCGTGCCGGGCGGTCGTCGGGGCGGCGGCCTCGCTGGTGCCGTGTCCGCCGACGGGCGACTGGTCGTTCCCCAGCAACCACTCCGCGATCGCCGGCGCGGCAGCCGTCGCCCTGGCGATAGCCCGGCCCCGGCTGGCCTGGCTCACCGCGCCGCTGGCCCTGCTGATGGCCTTCTCGCGGGTCTTCGTCGGGGTGCACTATCCGCATGACGTGGCGGCCGGCCTTCTGCTGGGGGCGGTGCTGGCCGCCGTGGCGGTCGCCGTGCTGTACCGCCCGGCACGGTCGCTCGTCCGGACGGTGCGGGACAGCGGAGCGCCCCTGGCCGTCTGGGCTTCGGGCCCGGGGGCGCAGGTCGGCCGGTCCCGGCGGCGGGGCAAACGGCACTGACGGCCAGGGGGGAGCCTCCTTGGGCCGGTTGCCGGATATCGCGGGGACAGACGGGTGGCAATATCACCCCAAGGGCCCTCAGGAGGAGCGACACCGCCGTGCGCCGAGCCATCGTCTGCCCTTCCGTGTCAGGATCGGCGATGCGATGACTGCCATGACTGCGACACAGACGCCCCCCGCCTCCCTCCACGCTCCCGTCATCGGGTGGTTCGAACAGCACGCCCGCGATCTGCCCTGGCGCCGCCCCGAAGCGGGCGCCTGGGGTGTGATGGTGAGCGAGTTCATGCTGCAGCAGACCCCCGTCAGCCGGGTCCTCCCGGTGTACGAACAGTGGCTGGCCCGCTGGCCGCGCCCGGCCGATCTGGCCGCCGAGCCGCCTGGTGAGGCGGTCCGCGCCTGGGGCCGGCTCGGCTACCCTCGCCGGGCGCTCCGGCTGCACGGGGCCGCACAGGCAATAACTGAACGACACGGCGGCGACGTACCGAGCGAGCACGGTCAGCTGCTCGCACTGCCCGGGATCGGTGAGTACACCGCGGCGGCCGTGGCGTCGTTCGCGTACAGACAGCGGCATGCCGTACTCGACACGAACGTCCGCCGGGTGTTTGCCCGGGCCGCGACCGGCATCCAGTACCCGCCGAACGCGACCACCGCCGCCGAACGCAAGCTCGCCCGGGCTCTGCTCCCCGAGGAGGACGAACGGGCCGCTCGCTGGGCCGCCGCGACGATGGAGCTCGGCGCCCTCGTCTGCACTGCCAAGAACGAGGACTGCACACAGTGCCCGATCGCCGGGCAGTGCGCCTGGCTGCTGGCAGGGAAGCCCGCCCACCAGGGGCCCGCGCGGCGCGGTCAGACCTACGCCGGCACGGACCGGCAGGTGCGCGGGCGGCTGCTCGCCGTGCTGCGCGAGGCCGTGGCACCGGTGCCTCAGTCGGCGCTGGACGCTGTGTGGGACGAACCGGTGCAGCGAGCCCGTGCGCTGGACGGCCTGGTCGCGGACGGCCTGGTCGAGCCGCTGGCCGACGGCCAGTACCGGCTGCCGCTGAGCTGAAGGCCCCTGCCGCCCTCTCCCCCGCTGTTACACAACCGATGGACAGCCGTGCGTCAGCGTATGGCTGCTCCGCACAGCCCCGTGACAACAGCTCCGTAGCGTGAGCGACGCCGACCCGGCCATCGATGGCCGACGGCGGTTCTACGGGGTTCTACGGGGACGGAGGCGGTTGGAATGGCGCAGGGCGAGGTGCTCGAATTCGAGGAGTACGTACGCACTCGGCAGGAGGCACTCTTGCGCAGTGCACGCCGGCTGGTCCCGGACCCCGTGGATGCGCAGGACCTCCTGCAGACCGCCCTGGTCCGCACGTACGGCCGCTGGGACGGCATCGCCGACAAGTCCCTCGCCGACGCCTATCTGCGCCGCGTCATGATCAACACGCGTACCGAGTGGTGGCGGGCCCGCAAGCTGGACGAGGTCCCCACCGAGCAACTGCCCGACGCGAGCGTCGAGGACGGCACCGAGCAGCGCGCCGACCGCGCCCTGCTGATGGATGTGCTGGGCGTACTCGCCCCCAAGCAGCGCAGCGTCGTCGTGCTGCGACACTGGGAGCAGATGAGCACCGAGGAGACGGCTGCCGCGCTCGGCATGTCGACCGGTACGGTGAAGAGCACGCTGCACCGTGCGCTGGCCCGACTGCGCCAGGAGTTGGAGAGCCGTGAGGCAGCCAGCAGGGAGGCCCGTCTCCGGGAGGAGCGGGGTCTGACGGCGGCCAACCGTACTCCGGCCGTCGCCGGTCCCGTCAGTGCGCGGGCAACGGCGCAAGTACGGGCGCAGACGGGCAGGCGTATGGACGAACGGGGGCGGGAGCGTTGCGCGGCCTGACAGCCAGCGATGACAGCGGCAACGGCGACGACGACCGTGGCGGCCGAAGTGACGGCGGTGGCCGCGGAGCCACCGGCAGACGTGGCCGGGCCCTGACCGGCTGGGCGGCGGGCACCACGACCCTGGTCGGGCTCGCCGCTTTCGGGCTGCTCATCGTCGGCTGCTCCACCGGCGGCACCGGCACCAGGGACGAGGGCCCGGCAGGCACCCAGCCGGTCGCCCAGGCCACGCCGAGCGCCGTTCCGCCGTCCTCCGCAACGAAGCCCACGCCCCGGATCGATCCCGTGGCACTGCTCAAGCAGGACCCCAAGGTCAGCGAGCGGGTCAGGACGGATCTGAAGCCCTGCAGCGGCTCCGACTACCCGGTGGACACCTCGTACGGCACCCTGACCGGCGGCCCTTCGGCCGACGTCGTGGTGAACGTGATGACCTGCGCCGATTCGGTGGGCGTCGGCACCTATGTGTACCACCGGCGGGGCGACGGCACGTACGAGAACGTGTTCACCGCCGAGCAGCCTGCGGTGTACGGCACCATCGACCGCGGTGATCTGGTGGTGACGGCCCAGGTGTACGAGAAGAAGGACTCGGTCGCGTACCCCTCCGGCGAGGAAGTGATCATCTACCGCTGGGCGGACAATCGGTTCATCGAGCACGACCGGGTGCACAACGACTTCAACCGAGCAGTCGCAAACGGAGAAGCCGGTCTTCCGGCGCCCGCCGAACCGACGGGGAACTGAGAGCAGTCCGATGGCCGAGACCCACGTCCTGTTCGTCGAGGACGACGACGTCATCCGCGAGGCCACCCAGCTGGCGCTGGAGCGCGACGGCTTCACGGTCACCGCGATGCCCGACGGACTGTCGGGGCTCGATGCGTTCCGGGCCGACCGTCCCGATATCGCCCTGCTCGATGTGATGGTGCCGGGGCTCGACGGGGTCAGCCTCTGCCGTCGTATCCGCGACGAGTCGACGGTCCCCGTGATCATGCTGTCGGCACGGGCCGACTCGATCGATGTGGTGCTCGGCCTGGAGGCCGGCGCCGACGACTACGTCACCAAGCCCTTCGACGGGGCGGTCCTGGTCGCCAGGATCCGTGCCGTGCTGCGCCGCTTCGGCCATGCGTCAGGCGGGCAGCCGGGCAGCGGGGAGCCAAAGACGCAGCCCGTCGGCGGGGTGCTGGTCTTCGGCGATCTGGAGGTCGACACCGAGGGCATGGAGGTCCACCGGGGCGGCCGGCAGGTGGCACTGACCCCGACCGAGATGCGGCTGCTGCTGGAGTTCTCCGCCGCGCCTGGCACGGTGCTCTCCCGCGACAAGCTCCTGGAGCGGGTCTGGGACTGCGGATGGGGCGGTGACACCCGGGTCGTGGATGTCCATGTGCAGCGGCTGCGCACAAAGGTCGGCCAGGACCGGATCGAGACGGTCCGTGGCTTCGGCTACAAACTCAGGCCATGAAGCGGTTCGCCCTGCGGACGGGTGTCCGCTGGAAGATCAGCATCGCGATCGCGGCGGTCGGGGCGCTTACCGCGGTCGCGCTCAGTTTCGTGGTCCACAACGCCGCCCGGGTCTCGATGCTGGAGAACGCGCGCGAGGTCCAGCTGGCGCGGCTGACGTACGCGCAGTTGCTGTACGAGGCGAAGAAGCCGCAGAAGGCCGATCCCCGGTTCGGCGCCAAGCTCAACGACCCGTCGATGCCACGCAGCCTGCGCGAGGAGACCAGCAGGAACCGGCGCGCCACACATGTCGACGAACTCGAGAACGGGGTGCCCGACGTGTGGGCGGCCGTACCGGTCGGCAACGGCGACGTCCTCTCGCTGCACACCCGTTTCGCCGATCAGAACGCCACGGTCATAGGAGATCTAGACCGGGCGCTGATCATCGGTTCGGTCTCGGTGGTGTTCGGCGGCTGTGCGCTGGGGGTGCTGATCGGCGGGCAGCTCTCGCGTCGGCTGCGCAAGGCTGCGGCCGCGGCGGGCAGGGTCGCACAGGGCAATACGGATGTACGTGTCAGGGAGGCCGTCGGCGGTGTCGTCCAGGACGAGACCGATGAGCTGGCCCGCGCGGTGGATGCGCTGACGGACGCGTTGAACGAACGCATCGAGGCGGAGCGCCGGGTCACCGCGGACATCGCGCACGAGCTGCGTACACCGGTGACGGGTCTGCTGACGGCGGCCGAGCTGCTGCCCCCGGGCCGCCCCACCGAGCTCGTACGGGACCGGGCGCAGGCGATGCGCACCCTGGTCGAAGATGTGCTGGAGGTGGCTCGGCTGGACAGTGCGTCGGAGCGGGCCGAACTGCAGGAGATCGCGCTGGGTGAGTTCGTCAGCCGGCGGGTCGCGCTGCTCGACCCGGATGTGCGGGTGCAGATCGTCCACGAGTCCCAGGTCAGCACCGATCCGCGCCGGCTGGAGCGGATCCTCGGCAATCTGCTGGGGAACGCCGCCAAGCACGGTGCCACTCCCGTGGAGGTCACGGTCGAGGGCAGGGTGGTGCGGATCCGCGATCACGGTTCCGGGTTCCCGGCCGCGCTGCTGCGTGAGGGCCCGAGCCGGTTCCGTACCGGAAGCAGCGACCGGGCCGGGCACGGACACGGTCTGGGGCTGACGATCGCGGCCGGTCAGGCGCGGGTCCTCGGGGCCCGGCTGACCTTCCGCAACGCGGCACCGGAAGGGGCGGCGAAGGGCACGGGCGGGGCGATCGCCGTGCTGTGGCTGCCCGAGCACGCACCGACGAACACCGGCAGCTTCCCGGTCCTTCGCCTGTCCGAACAGCGCACGCCGGACAGCTGCCACGGGGAGCGCACGGAGTCCGGCCGCAGGCAGTCCGGCGGCTGAACCGGATACGGGAGGAGGCTCCCGGCGCGCGCCGGAAGCCTCCTCCTACACGGCTCATGCCCGGGGCGCAAAGCCGTCCTCGAAGTCGCCTTCGATCTGGTCACCCGGGCGCACGGCCCGCGGTCCGCCGAGCAGCGGGGCGTGCCGGCCGTGGGTCAGACCGTGACGCCTTCCTTGTGCAGGAACGAGACCGGGTTGATCGCGGAACCGTAGTTCGGCGTGGTCCGGATCTCGAAGTGCACGTGCGGGCCGCTGGAGTTCCCGGTGTTGCCGGAGAGGGCGATCCTCTCGCCCGTCTTCACACTCTGGCCGATGTGCACATCTATCTGCGACAGGTGGGCGTACTGCGAGTACACGCCGTTGCCGTGGCTGATCACGATGGCATTGCCGTACGCGGGGCCGTCGCCGCCGCCGTTCGGACCGGCCTTCACCACGGTGCCGCTGTGCGTGGCCTGGACCTCGGTGCCGATCGGCACGGCAAAGTCCTGGCCGGAGTGCTTGTGGGCCCAGCGGGCGCCGTCATTGCCGAAGCTGGCGCTCAGCACGTAGTGGTGCACCGGTGTCTGCCAGGCGGCAGCCTTCCTGACGGCCGCCTGCTTGGCCGCCGCAACTTCGGCCTTGGCCGCCTTGGCCGCCTCGGCCGCCTTGCCCTGCATGGCCGCCTGCTTGGCGACCGATTCGGCCGCGCCGGTATTGATCAGGCTCGCGGCGTTGGGGGAACCCGCCGTGCCGGCCGCGAACGCAGCGCCCGCGCCGAGAACCATCGCCGTTCCCAGACCGGCTGCCACCACGGCGCCACGGACACGGGACAGGGACGGGCGGCGAGAGTGCTG
Source organism: Streptomyces sp. NPDC001832 (assembly GCF_040297265.1). Taxonomy (NCBI): domain Bacteria; kingdom Bacillati; phylum Actinomycetota; class Actinomycetes; order Kitasatosporales; family Streptomycetaceae; genus Streptomyces; species Streptomyces sp. NPDC001832. The sequence continues at coordinate 162,294 of NZ_JBEOYU010000011.1, read as the reverse complement.
GAACGAGACGCGCTTCGACATAAGCGGAGAACCTCCGGGGATGACTGGACCCGACGCTTCCGCCGGGCTGGCCATCCCTTGGTAACCCGCACTCCCTCCGATGCTCAAACACCCCATCTACGAACAAATGCCGTAGAAGAAGTCTCGAGAGTCCGCCGAAAAGGGTTTGGCACGCACCGCTTACGAACTTGTCGGAACTCTTTTTTCGGACAGGTTTAACCCCAGCTCAAAACGGCTTGAATCGGACTAAACATAGCGATTCGGGCTTCCCTCTCTCCGCTCCGGAAGCCCTTCCCTGCCCAGAGGCAAAGGCCCTTGCTGTGATCACGACGCTTTCACCTATGACCCCTAGTAGGCCCCGAACGGGCTGTGCGCCTTATCACTTCCGGGGAACCAAAGGCCGTCCGATTCGGGACCTTCGGCCTGCACCCCGACTGCGGCCGACCCGGCGACCAGCTCAGCTGACCGCGCAGCACCGCGGCGCGGGCGGCACGGGCGGCACGGGCGGCACGGCGGCATGGCGGCATGGCGGCATGGCAAAAGGGGCTGCCCCGGACCGTTCTCACGGTTCCGGGGCAGCCCCTTCAGATGCTCAGTCGCTCGGCGCCGTTACACGTCCTTCGACATGTTCGGGCCTGCGCCGCCTGCCGCCTGCTCGATCGGGGGGACATCGGGCAGAGCCGACTTCTCCTCGCCGCGGAAGGTGAACGCCTTCTCCTCACCCTCGCCCTCGGTGCCGACGACCACGATGTGACCGGGGCGCAGCTCACCGAAGAGGATCTTCTCGGAGAGGATGTCCTCGATCTCGCGCTGGATCGTCCGGCGCAGCGGCCGGGCGCCCATGACGGGGTCGTAGCCCTTCTTCGCCAGGAGCGACTTGGCTTCCGAGCTCAGCTCGATGCCCATGTCGCGGTCCTTCAGGCGCTCGTCCACCTTGGCCAGCATGAGGTCGACGATCTGGATGATGTCTTCCTCGGTGAGCTGGTGGAAGACGACCGTGTCGTCGACACGGTTGAGGAACTCGGGGCGGAAGTGCTGCTTGAGCTCTTCGTTGACCTTGTTCTTCATCCGCTCGTAGCCGGTCTTGACGTCGCCCTGGGCGGCGAAGCCCAGGTTGAAGCCCTTGGAGATGTCCCGGGTCCCGAGGTTGGTCGTCATGATGATGACCGTGTTCTTGAAGTCCACGACCCGGCCCTGGGAGTCGGTCAGGCGACCGTCTTCCAGAATCTGGAGCAGGGAATTGAAGATATCGGGGTGGGCCTTCTCGACCTCGTCGAAGAGGACGACGGAGAACGGCTTGCGGCGCACCTTCTCGGTGAGCTGGCCGCCCTCTTCGTAACCCACGTAGCCGGGCGGAGAACCGAAGAGGCGGGAAACCGTGTGCTTCTCGCTGAACTCCGACATGTCGAGGGCGATCAGCGCGTCCTCGTCGCCGAAAAGGAATTCGGCGAGCGTCTTGGAGAGCTCCGTCTTACCGACACCGGACGGGCCGGCGAAGATGAACGAGCCACCGGGGCGCTTCGGGTCCTTCAGGCCGGCTCGCGTACGGCGGATCGCCTGCGAGAGGGCCTTGATGGCGTCCTTCTGGCCGATGACGCGCTTGTGGAGCTCGTCCTCCATGCGCAGCAGACGGGAGGACTCCTCCTCCGTCAGCTTGAAGACCGGAATACCGGTCGCGGTGGCCAGGACTTCGGCGATCAGCTCGCCGTCGACCTCGGCCACGACGTCCATGTCGCCGGCCTTCCACTCCTTCTCGCGCTTGGTCTTCGCGGCGAGAAGCTGCTTCTCCTTGTCGCGCAGGGACGCGGCCTTCTCGAAGTCCTGCGAGTCGATCGCGGACTCCTTGTCGCGGCGTACGCCCGCGATCTTCTCGTCGAACTCACGGAGGTCCGGCGGCGCGGTCATCCGGCGGATACGCATCCGAGAACCGGCCTCGTCGATCAGGTCGATCGCCTTGTCCGGCAGGAAGCGGTCGGAGATGTACCGGTCCGCCAGCGTCGCGGCCTGGACCAGCGCCTCGTCCGTGATGGAGACACGGTGGTGGGCCTCGTAGCGGTCGCGCAGACCCTTGAGGATCTCGATGGTGTGCGGCAGCGACGGCTCCGCGACCTGGATGGGCTGGAAGCGGCGCTCGAGAGCGGCGTCCTTCTCCAGGTGCTTGCGGTACTCGTCGAGCGTCGTGGCACCGATGGTCTGCAGCTCACCGCGGGCCAGCATGGGCTTGAGGATGCTGGCGGCGTCGATCGCGCCCTCGGCGGCGCCCGCACCCACCAGGGTGTGGAGCTCGTCGATGAACAGGATGATGTCGCCACGGGTGCGGATCTCCTTGAGGACCTTCTTCAGGCGCTCCTCGAAGTCACCGCGGTAGCGGGATCCGGCGACCAGCGCACCGAGGTCGAGGGTGTAGAGGTGCTTGTCCTTGAGGGTCTCGGGCACCTCGCCCTTGACGATTGCCTGCGCCAGTCCTTCGACGACCGCCGTCTTGCCGACGCCGGGCTCGCCGATGAGAACCGGGTTGTTCTTGGTACGGCGGGACAGCACCTGCATGACCCGCTCGATCTCCTTCTCGCGCCCGATGACCGGGTCGAGCTTGGATTCGCGAGCGGCCTGGGTGAGATTCCGGCCGAACTGGTCGAGCACCAGGGACGTGGAGGGCGTGCCTTCCGCGGGGCCGCCCGCGGTTGCCGCCTCCTTGCCGCCCGAGTAGCCGGAGAGCAGCTGGATGACCTGCTGCCGCACCCGGTTCAGGTCGGCACCCAGCTTCACGAGGACCTGGGCGGCGACGCCCTCGCCCTCGCGGATCAGGCCGAGCAGGATGTGCTCGGTGCCGATGTAGTTGTGGCCGAGCTGGAGGGCCTCGCGGAGCGACAGCTCCAGGACCTTCTTGGCCCGGGGGGTGAAGGGGATGTGCCCGGACGGAGCCTGCTGGCCCTGGCCGATGATCTCCTCCACCTGCTGGCGGACCGCCTCGAGCGAAATCCCGAGGCTCTCCAGGGCCTTAGCGGCGACACCCTCACCCTCGTGGATAAGGCCCAGGAGGATGTGCTCGGTGCCGATGTAGTTGTGGTTGAGCATCCGGGCTTCTTCCTGAGCCAGGACGACAACCCGCCGCGCGCGGTCGGTGAACCTCTCGAACATCGTTAATCGCTCCTCAGAGCGGTCAGGCAGTAAGGGGTCGGTCCCCTCCCTGTCCTTCCGCAGCTTAGTCCCGCAAGCGGGGACCGCTCATTCCAACTGCCGACACCGTCCTTGGCCTCCTGCCCCGAACGCCGACATCTGCTCCAACCCGATGGTGCGAGACGATGTTCCCGCAGGCCAGGCGGATACCCCTTTCGCCAGTACGCCGATGGCGAACGTGAGATGCCCGAGCCTGCGTGTCGCCCCTCCCCACTAAGGATGTCTTACCCGCAATTACAGACAGACCATGCGGCTCATGCCGGTCCCCTCCGCTACGGGCGAACATCTTCGCGCTTCCGAATACGTCTCTACACCCACATTTCAGGCACAATGTGCGCCCGCACGCGAACTCTGCGTAACTCCAGGGGTGGCTCGGCCGTTCTTCCGACATGGCCATCACCGTCCCGCCCACCCTGCCGTCGCTCGCCGACGAGCGGGAGGGCCACGCCGAGTGCGCACGGTGGGCGCAGTGGTACGAGAGCGAACTCGGCTGGGCGACGGAGGGCACCACGCCGGTGCACCTGCTGACCGGGCTGCGGTTCGACGTCCTGGAGGTGCCTGCGGCCGCCGGTCACGCGGCACTGCGGCGGGTGGGCCGCACCGGACCGGTGGCGCTGGCCGGTGCGCGGATGAGCCTGCTGGTGGCAGCGGGAAGCGCCGACGAGCTGCCCGGGCTGCTCGACTGGCTGGAGTGGGGCGGGGTCCCCCTCTCGCTGACCGCCATCGGTACGGGCGGTCGAATCACTGCGCCGACGCCGCCCGGTCGGGTGGCGGGCCGGTCAGGGGCCGCTGTTTGGTTGCGGCCCCCCGGGCTGCGGCACGAGGGAGAGCCGGAACTTCCGGCCCTCGTCGGCCTCGGGAGCAGGGGTGGGGATGCTCCCGATCTCGTACGGCTCGTGGACGCGGTGGCGACGGAATGCCACCGGGCCCGGTTGATGCGCGCCCGAACGGGGCGGTCGACCGATGAGGCGACAGCTCAGCCGTTGGCCTTCTCGTAAGCCTCACGGATCTCCGCGGGAACACGGCCGCGGTCATTCACATTGTGGCCGTTCTCGCGCGCCCACTTACGGATCTCCGCGGTGTCCTTGTTGCCGCCCGTACCAGCGCGGCCCTTGCCGCGGCCGGCCGCCGCGCGGCCACCTGTACGCCGGCCACCCTTGGTGTACGGCTCAAGAAGGCCACGGAGCTTGTCCGCGTTGCTCGTGGTGAGGTCGATCTCGTACGTCTTGCCATCCAGAGCGAACGTGACCGTCTCGTCCGCCTCGCCACCGTCGAGGTCGTCGACAAGAAGGACCTGAACCTTCTGTGCCACCGGATTTCCTTTCATCGAAAATGCAGTACGCGGAAAGGAAACCGCTTTTCCCCGAAAAACACAAACCCCCGGGAGAGGTTCAGGATCCCGAGAAGACGGGAAACGTGCGCGATTCGGACATAGGGTTACGGCCTCTTCTGGCGGTCACAGGTGCAGAAGCATCCGGCTGTTACCCAAGGTGTTCGGCTTCACTCGTTCGAGACCCAGGAACTCTGCTACGCCCTCGTCATAGGAACGCAGCAGCTCGCTGTAGACATCTCCGTTGACCGGTGTCTCTCCGATCTCCACGAAGCCGTGCTTCGCGAAGAAGTCGACTTCGAAGGTGAGACAGAAAACCCGCCGCACACCCAGCCAACGGGCGGTCTGCAACAACTTGTCCAGTACTTGATGCCCGACTCCGGCACCCCTGATGCCGTGATCGACTGCGAGAGTACGCACTTCGGCGAGGTCTTCCCACATCACATGCAGTGCACCGCAGCCGACGACCCTGGCGTCATCGTCGCGTTCCGCGATCCAGAACTCCTGGATGTCCTCGTAAAGCGTCACCGTTGCTTTGTCGAGCAGGATGCCTTCACGCACGTACCCGTCGAGGAGACGGCGCACCGATGGCACATCGCTGGTCCTGGCACGGCGGACAGTGATGGCCATGTTTATAACCGACGGCTCGGTACGGAAATCGGTATGCGGAAGCTCTGAGGACATGCCCAGACGCTATCGCCCGGTCTCCGACTCCGCGTCATCGGCCGCTTCTCCGGCCGGTTCATCAGTCGGCTCATCGGCCACTTGACGGGTCGCTTCATCCGCCCCTCCGTCGGACGGCAGCTCGGGGGCCCCGTGCAGGTTGGGCAGAACGATACGCATGGCGTCGCGGAGGGCCTCACGCTGCTCTGCGGACATCATGCCGAAGAAGGCGACAAGAGCGGCGGCGGGGTTGTCGCTGTGCGACCAGGCTTCGTTCATCAGTGCGGCCGAGTAGGCGGCTCGGGTGGAGACCGCCGTATATCGATATGCGCGGCCGTCGACTTCCCTGCGCACCCAGCCCTTCTGATGGAGATTGTCCATTACCGTCATGACGGTGGTGTAGGCGATGGAGCGTTCCCGCTGAAGGTCCTCAAGGACTTCCCGCACGGTGACCGGACGGTTCCATTGCCAGACCCGCGTCATCACGGCGTCTTCCAGATCTCCCAATTGGCGGGGCACAATGTCACTTTAGTGCCAGATGCCGGGAATGCTCGGCTATTTATGCAGCAAAAGGGCGCACGACTCTTGACAAGTCGTGCGCCCTTCGCGCGCTGCGGGATCCGGGGAAGTCAGACGCCGTCGGTATGCGGCGCCCGCTGCGCCGCTTCGGCACGGGCGATCGCCATGTCCACGGCCGCGTCCTCCTTGGCCTTGTTTGGGCCGCCCTGACTCTTGATCATCGTCACGACGAGGCCGATGAAGAAGGCGGCCATCACCACGGGGGGCACGAGCGCGGCTACGTATTCCATGGCGTCCAAAGTAGCAAGGCCGGATACCGGCTTCCGCGCACCCCCTCCGCGTTGCGGCACTAACGGCTGTCCCGCAATTCCCTGGCGGGCGCGACGGGACAGCCCTTAGCCTGCGGCTAGCCCGCGGCCCGCTGCTGTGGCGGCGGGACCGGGCGGCGGGGCGGGAAGACCTCCGAGGGCTTCGGCGCCGGGCGCCCGGATGGCGGGACCGGCCGGGACGGGGCCGCCGGGGTCTTCGGCCGCTCGGGTTCGGCGTCAGCGGCCCGGCCGCCAGGCAGGGCGAGGAGCCGGCTGCGTGGTGCGGGGGCTGTCGGCGGCATGGCACGTCCGGCGAGGCGGGCCCGTGCCGACCGCTCCGCGAGCGCCTGGCAGCGCTCCAGGAGCGCTGCGGCCACCGGCTTGTGGCGCAGGGCGCGCAGCGCGGCGAGGTCATCGGGACAGGGGGCGTATCCGCCCGCCAGGGCGTCCTGGAGCAGCTCCAGATAGCCGCTGACGGAGCCGGGGAGGGCGTTGCGGTAGCGGACGAGGTCGGCGAGGAGGAACGCGCGCAGCCGTCCCGCCTCGCCGACCGCCTCGTCCACGGCGCCCGCCAGTCGCAGGCAGTCCTGGACTTCCTCGTCGGGCAGGGGCATGGGGTGAAGGGCGATGGCGAGGGCGCGTCGGAGCACACGCAGCTCGTCCGCGCTGAAAGCCATGCCGCCGCGTGATCCGTAAGGCGTGGGCATAACGCGACAATACGTGCTAAATGGACAAAATCGGCTTAACTGGCAGTCGGCGGCGCGTCGGCGGTCCCCGTGCCGCCGAACCTCACCACAGGTGCCGCCCCGCATCCGCTACATCCGGGACACGTTCCGCTCGTACACCAGACGCAGGCCGATGAGGGTGAGCCAGGGCTCGTGCTCGTCGATGACGGAGGACTCGCCCAACACCATCGGCGCAAGGCCGCCCGTCGCGATGACGGTGACGTCGTCGGGGTCGGCCGCCAACTCCTTCTTCATCCGCGCGACGACACCGTCGACCTGGCCCGCGAAGCCGTAGATGATGCCCGACTGCATCGCCTCGACGGTGTTCTTGCCGATCACGCTGCGCGGCCGGGCCAGCTCGATCTTGCGTAGCTGGGCGCCCTTGACGCCCAGTGCCTCGACCGAGATCTCGATGCCGGGGGCGATGACACCGCCGGTGTACTCGCCGCGGGCGGAGACCGCGTCGAAAGTGGTGGCAGTGCCGAAGTCGACGACGATCGCCGGACCGCCGTACAGGTCGACGGCGGCCACCGCGTTGATGATGCGGTCCGCGCCGACCTCCTTCGGGTTGTCCATCAGGATCGGCACCCCGGTCTTGATGCCCGGCTCGACAAGGACCGCGGGGACGTCGCCGTAGTAGCGGCGGGTCACCTCGCGCAGCTCGTGCAGGACGGCCGGGACCGTGGAGCAGATCGCGATGCCCTCGATGCCGTCGCCCAGCTCCTCGCCGAGCAGCGGGTGCATGCCCATCAGGCCCTGGAGCAGCACCGCGAGCTCGTCCGCGGTGCGGCGGGCGTCAGTGGAGATCCGCCAGTGCTCGACGATCTCCTCACCGTCGAACAGGCCGAGGACGGTGTGAGTGTTGCCGACGTCGATGGTGAGCAGCATCAGAGGCCGGCCCCGTCGGTGTCGCGGAAGTCCAGGCCGATGTCGAGGATCGGCGAGGAGTGGGTGAGCGCGCCGACCGCCAGGTAGTCGACGCCCGCTTCCGCGTAGGCGCGTGCGGTGTCGAGCGAGAGCCGGCCGGAGGACTCCAGGACCGCGCGGCCGCCTACCAGGGCGACTGCCTCGGCCGTCTGCAGCGGCGTGAAGTTGTCCAGCAGGATCAGGTCGGCGCCCGCGCCGAGGACCTCGCGGACCTGTTGCAGGGTGTCGACCTCGACCTCGATCGGTACGTCCGGGAACTCGTCCCGTACCCGCTTGAAGGCCTCGGCCACGCCGCCCGCCGCGACGACGTGGTTGTCCTTGACCAGCGCCGCGTCCGACAGCGACATGCGGTGGTTGACGCCGCCGCCGCAGCGCACCGCGTACTTCTCCATGGCACGCAGGCCCGGGGTGGTCTTGCGGGTGTCGCGGACCTTGGCCTTCGTGCCTTCGAGCACATCGGCCCAGGCGCGGGTGGCGGTCGCGATGCCGGAGAGCCTGCACAGCAGGTTGAGCGCGCTGCGCTCGCCGGTGAGCAGGTCGCGGGTGCGGGTGGTGACGGTCAGCAGCTTCTGGCCGGGGGCGACGCGGTCGCCGTCCTCGACATGTCGCTCCACCTCGAACTCGTCCGTGCAGACGACGGACAGGACGGCCTCGGCGACGCGTAGACCGGCCACGACGCCCGCCTCACGGGCGATGAAGTCTCCGGTGGTCACCGCGTCCTCGGCCACGGTCGCAACCGTGGTGACGTCGGCACCGCCGTCAAGGTCCTCCTTGATGGCGACGTGCGCGATGTCCTCGACCAGGACCGGGTCCAGGCCCGCGTCGGCGAGGAGCTGGGCGAGACCGGGGTCGAGGCCGCACTCCAGGGGGCCCGGCTCGTAGAGCTCGTCCCCGCCGCAGCCGCAGCCGTCCCCGCAGCCGCCCGCGGACGGTGCGGGCGCACCGATCTGGATCAGCGGTACGTCCACAGGTGTGGGGGGCGGATTCTCTTCGGACGTGCTCACGGTGACGGCTCCTCGGTGACGTCGGCGGGGTGAATCAGTGGTGCTGCTGCGCAGTCTGGTGCCTGCGTCGGGCGTACGGGCCCGAATGCCTCGGTCTCCGTCCGACGGAGGACCAGTTCACGCTCCGGGGTGAGCCGGACGACGAGGTGGCGGCGCCAGTTCTCGTCGTCCGGCTCGGGCCGGTCCTCGCGCCAGTGACAGCCACGGGTCTCCTCGCGCAGGCAGGCGGCGGCGACCAGGACGCGCGAGACGAGAAGCAGGTTGGTGGCCTCCCATGCCTCGACGCCGGGTACCGCGGCCTTGGCCCCGGCGGCGGCCCCGGCGGCCCCGGCAGCGCTGTTGTGCAGGGCCTCCAGCTCCTCGGCGGCGGCGGCCAGGCTCTCGGCGGAACGGAGGACTCCGGCTCCCCTGGTCATGATCCGCTGGATCGTGCCGCGTGCCTCGGGGGCGAGCAGCGGCGAGGGGGCGGGAAGGGTGCCGACTGTCGCGGCGCCCGCGCTGGGCCGGTCCTCGACGATGTCCGCCGCGATGCGCTCGGCGAAGACGAGGCCCTCCAGGAGGGAGTTGGACGCCAGCCGGTTCGCGCCGTGCACGCCGGTGCAGGCGACCTCGCCGCAGGCGTACAGACCGGGCACGGTCGTGCGTCCCCGCAGGTCGGTGCGGATGCCGCCGGAGGCATAGTGCGCGGCGGGGGCGACCGGGACGGGTTCGGTGATCGGATCGATGCCGTTGGCGCGGCAGGCCGCCAGGATGGTGGGGAAGCGCTGTTCCCACATCTCGGCGCCGAAGTGGCGGGCGTCGAGATACATGTGCTCGGTGCCGTGCAGCTGCATCTGGCGCGTGATGGCCTTGGCGACGATGTCGCGCGGGGCCAGTTCCGCCAGTTCGTGCTGCCCGGCCATGAAGCGCGTACCGGACGCGTCGACGAGATGGGCGCCCTCGCCCCGTACCGCCTCGGACACCAGGGGCTGCTGCCCCTCGGAGCCGGCGCCGAGGAAGAGGACCGTCGGGTGGAACTGGACGAATTCGAGGTCGGAGACCTCCGCACCGGCCCGCAGCGCCAGCGCCACGCCGTCGCCGGTGGATACCGCCGGGTTGGTGGTGGCGGAGAAGACCTGGCCCATGCCGCCGGTGGCGAGAACCACCGCGGGGGCGCGGACCGCACCGACGCCGTCGTGCTGGCCCTCGCCCATGACGTGCAGGGTGACGCCCGCGGTACGGCCTTCGGCATCGGTCAGGAGATCCAGGACCAGTGCGTTCTCAACGGTGTGCAGGGCGGCTTCGCGGACCGCTTCGACCAGGGCGCGGGAGATCTCGGCGCCCGTCGCGTCACCGCCCGCGTGGGCGATACGGCGGCGGTGGTGGCCGCCCTCGCGGGTCAGCGCTATGTCGCCGCTGTCCGTGGTGTCGAAGTGGGCGCCGGTCTCGATCAGCCGACGTACGGCGTCGGGGCCCTCGGTGACCAGGGTCCGTACCGCGTCCTCGTCGCACAGGCCCGCGCCCGCGACCAGGGTGTCGTCCAGATGCTGCCCGGGGGTGTCGCCGTCGCCGAGGGCCGCCGCGATGCCACCCTGCGCCCAGCGGGTGGAGCCGTCGTCGAGGCGGGCCTTGGTGACGACGACGGTGGCGAGGCCCGCGGCTGCGCAGCGCAGCGCGGTGGTGAGACCGGCCACGCCGGAGCCGACCACCACGACGTCGGCGTCGATGGACCAGCCGGGGGCCGGGGCGGTCAGCCGTATTCCGGTCACGTGGTGGCTCCGAAGGTCAGCGGGATGTTGTCGATGAGGCGGGTCTTGCCGACCTTCGCGGCGATGGCGAGGAGCGCGTCACCGGTGGAGCAGTCGTCGGGGATCTCGGTGAAGTCCGCCGGGTCCACGAGCGCGAGGTAGTCCAGGGCCAGCGGCGGCTGTTCGGCGGCCGCGTCGTCAAGGATCAGCTGCGCGGCGACGCGTACGGCCGCGGGTCCGTCCACGGGGCGGGCCAGCGCCACTGCCTGGGTGTCGGCGGCCGCGCGGGTCTCGCCGAGCGCGGTGAGCGCGGCGGCCCTGCCGGTGCTCGCCGCGGTGGTCTGCGCGCGGGCGTGCAGCGCCTGCTGGGCGGCGAGCCGGTCGCGCGCCGCGAACAGGGCCCGGGACAGGGCGAGGGCGGTGTGCCGTTCCTCGGCGTCCAGGAAGCGGTTGCGGCTGGAGAGCGCGAGGCCGTCCGGTTCGCGGACCGTCTCCACGCCGACGATCTCCACTGGGAAGTTCAGATCGCGCACCATGCGGCGGATCAGCGCCAACTGCTGGGCGTCCTTCTGCCCGAAGAACGCGGTATCGGGGCGGGTGAGGTGCAGCATCTTGGCGACGACGGTCAGCATCCCGTCGAAGTGCCCGGGGCGAAAGGCCCCTTCGAGCCGCTCGCCCATCGGGCCCGCGGAAATCCTGACCTGCGGTTCGCCGCCGGGGTAGACCTCGTCGACGGAGGGCGCGAAGACCGCGTCCGCCCCGGCGGCGCCCGCGACGGCGAGATCGGCTTCGAGGGTACGGGGGTAGCGCTCCAGGTCGGCGGCCTCGCCGAACTGCAGCGGGTTGACGAAGACGGTGACGACGACCTGGCCGTCCGGGCCCGCGGCCGCGCGGGCGGTACGGATCAGGGTGGCGTGGCCCTCGTGCAGGGCGCCCATGGTCATGACGACGGCGCGCTGCCCCTTGAGGGGAGCGAACGCGGCGAGTTCGGCGGCCGTACAGAGAAGGGTGGCCGCGGGGGCGGTGCCGGGTGGGGCGGCGGGGTGGGGCGCGCCGGGCGTGTGGGTGGTGCCGGGCATGGCGGGCATGCCGGTCCTGTTTGTCATCGGGGCTCCTGTGATCCGGTGCCGCCCGTGGTGCCGGGGCCGTCGGCCAGGACTCCGAGCAGGTCCTCGGCCAGTTCCGGCTTGAGCATGCCGTGGGCGAGTGCGCGGTCGGCGGTGGCGCGGGCCATCGCGACATAGCCGGCCACGGCCTGCGGAGCGTGCCTTTGCAGCTCGCCGATGTGCGCGGCGACCGTACCCGCGTCGCCGCGGGCCACGGGGCCGGTCAGCGCGGCATCGCCGGAGCGCAGGGCGTTGTCGAGCGCGGCGCCGAGGAGGGGGCCGAGCATCCGGTCGGGGGCGGCGACCCCGGCCGTACGCAACAGCTCCATCGACTGGGCGACCAGGGTGACCAGGTGGTTCGCGCCGAGGGCGAGCGCCGCGTGGTAGAGCGGGCGGGACTCCTCCGCGATCCATTCGGGCTCGCCGCCCATCTCGATGACCAGCGCCTCGGCCGCGAGCCTCAGCTCCTCGGGGGCGGTCACGCCGAAGGAGCAGCCGGCCAGCCGCTGGACGTCGACGGAGGTGCCGGTGAACGTCATCGCCGGGTGCAGGGCGAGCGGCAGGGCACCGCCCCGCAGAGCCGGGTCCAGCACCTTCGTTCCGTACCGCCCCGACGTGTGGACGATCAGCTGTCCCGGCCGCACCGCGCCGGTCTCGGCGAGACCCTCGACCAGGCCGGGCAGGGCGTCGTCGGGGACGGTCAGCAGCACCAGCTCGGCACGCGCGAGGACCTCGGCGGGCGGCACCAGCGGCACGTCGGGAAGCAGCGCGGCAGCCCTGCGCACGGACGCGTCGGAGACGCCCGACACGGCTACCGGCCGGTGCCCGGCGAGCTGCAGGGACGCGGCGAGAGCGGGGCCGACGCGGCCCGCGCCCACGACGCCGACTGTGAGGCGGGCGGGGCGGTCCCTCGCGTCGAGGGGCTCCTTGGGGGTTGTTTCATTCACGCGGCGATGGCCTTCCGTTCCAGTCCGCGGGGGGTACCGGACGATTTCTCTGCATGCTACGCCAGCGTTTCGTCCGAGTTCCTGGCTGTCCACAGCCTGTGGGAAAAGTATGGGCGGGGGCATGGCCCCGGGCCCAGGTGAGGCCGGAAGTTGTGCGGGCCCGAGCTGCGCTCTGCGTAATGCGAGCTGCGCTCTGCGTAATGATCGTCCTTCGCCGAGTCTTCCGCCCTCAGGCGCCGGACGGGCTGGAATCGCCGGGCCGGGCGGACCACGTGCGGCGGCAGTGATCACGGATGGCCCGCAGCACGGACCAGTCGTACCGGCCCGGCAGTGGCGGCTGCAGTTCCCCGTGCTGAGCTGCGCGATGGCTGTCGATCATGTGCTGCTGAATGGCGTCCATGGCCTCAGCGTGGGCCTCTCCCGGCTCGTCCGGCCCGTCGATTGACGATCACCGTCAAACGGCGCGTGGCCTTCTGCGCTCACCCCGCACCATGGAGGGGTGAGCGTGCACATCGATATCGCGGGGCTGGCGCCCGAGCGCATCATTTTCGAGCCCTCCCCCCTCGCCGAGCTGGGGCTGGCCCTGCACGCCCTCTCCGAGCCGGGGCACCACCCGGGCCTGCACGGCTGGGCTACGGCGACCGCCAGCGCGCTGGAGCCCGATCTCGCCGACCGGCTGCACGAGGCCGACTTCCTGTGGCGCAACACGTTCTCGGACGTCTTCCTGCCGTTCGCCGGAGTCCGTGGCGGCAACGGCAGGACGGGGGCGAATCTCGCCGAGGACCTGGACATCCTCGACCGGCTGGACGACGAGCGGTTCGCCGCCGCCGCCCTGGAGTTCACCTGCTCCAGGCTGTACGCAAAGGGCGCGCCCTCCCCGCTCAGCAACGCGACGATGCGTGCCCGCGCCCTGGACCTGGCGGCGACGCGCGGCCCCCAGCAGGTGGAGTTCACCAAGCAGCTGCTGGCCGACCCCGCCTCCGTACGCCGCTGGATCCGGCGCCTCTTCGAAGACTGCGACCAGGCATTCTTCGCCGACACCTGGAGGCGGGTACACGTCCAGCTGGTCGCCGACGCCCGGCACAAGACGGATCTGCTGCGCCGCAAGGGGCTCGGCGAGGCGATAGGCGCGGTGTCCACGGCACTGTCGCTCGACGAGGCCGGAATCCGGATCAGCGCTGACAAGCTGCTCGAGGGCCGGACCAACGCGGCCGACCCGGCCGCCGGCCCCGGGCTCACCCTCATCCCGTCCGCCTTCGGCTGGCCGCACCTGAATCTGCTGCACGCGCCGGGCTGGCGCCCGGTGATCCACTACCCGGTGCACCACCCCGAGCTGCCCTCCCCCGCCTCCGTGGAGCTGCTCCAGCTGCGGATGGAGGCGCTGGCCCACCCGATGCGGATGCGTCTGTGCCGACACCTCGCCCGTTCCGCTTTCACGACCGGCGAACTCGCCGATTCGCACAACATCACGGCGCCCGAGGTCTCCCGGCATCTCACGGTGCTGAAGAAGGCGGGCCTGGTCACCACCCGGCGGCGCGGCCGGTACGTGCTGCACCAGCTGGACCTGACCGTGGTGGCACGGCTCGGCAGCGACTTCCTGGGGGGCATCCTGCGCTGAGCGGCTGTCGGGTGGCCTCCGAGCGGACGTGCTTGATCCCCGTCCGGTCCGGGCACGCCGCACCCAGTGCCGCAGCGCGCTGTCTTGGTGTCAGCCCGCCCCGCCGCCGGCCCGGACCAGCCCCGTCTCGTACGCGAGGACGACGACCTGCACCCGGTCGCGCAGGCTCAGCTTGGTGAGGATGCGGCCCACGTGCGTCTTCACGGTCGCCTCGGAGAGCACCAGGCGGGCCGCGATCTCGCCGTTCGACAGGCCCTGCGCGACCAGCAGCATCACTTCGCGTTCGCGTTCGGTGAGCTTGCCGGTGCCCTTGTGCTGCGGTTCGCTGTTGCCGCTCGGCAGCAACGGTGAGAAGCGGTCGAGCAGCCGACGGGTGGTGGACGGGGCGACGACGGCGTCGCCGCTGTGCACGGAGCGGATCGCGGCCAGCAGTTCGGCGGGCGGCACATCCTTGAGCATGAAGCCGCTGGCCCCGGCCTTCAGCCCGGAGAAGGCGTACTCGTCGAGGTCGAACGTGGTCAGGATGAGCACCCTGGGCGCATCCGGCTGCGCACAGATGCGACGGGTGGCCTCGACCCCGTCCAGCCTCGGCATCCGGACATCCATCAGCACCACATCGACGGGGGTGGCGCGCAGGATCTCGATCGCCTCCGCGCCGTCGCCGGCCTCGGCCACGACCTCCATGTCCGGCTGGGCGGCGAGCACCATCCGGAAGCCGGTGCGCAGCAGCACCTGATCGTCGACGAGCATCACGCGGATTGCCATGAGGTGTCCTGTCTCCTGTCTGTCCGGCAAAATTCCGAAAAAACACGCTCTAGTCGGCCGGCTTGAGCGGCAGCAGTGCGCTGATCCGGAACCCGCCGCCGGGCCGCGGCCCGGCGTCCAGCGTGCCGCCGACCATGCCGACCCGCTCGCGCATACCGATCATTCCGTGGCCCGCGCCGTCGGCGCCGCCGTCCTCGTACAGCTCGTGCGCCACACCCCGCCCGTCGTCCTCGACCAGCAGCCCGAGCCCGTCGTCGAAGTAGACCAGCCGCACACTGGCCCCGGCGTCCGGGCCGCCGTGCTTGCGGGTGTTGGTCAGGGCCTCCTGCACGATGCGGTACGCGGTCAGCTCGACCCCGCTGGGCAGCGGGCGCGGGGTGCCCTCGACCTTGAAGTCCACTGCCAGCCCGGTCTGCCTGACCTGCTCGATGAGGTCTTCGATCTGCTCGACGTCGGGCTGCGGGACGTACTCCCCGCTCTCCCTGGTGTCACCGGTCCGCAGCACCCCGAGCAGCCGCCGCATCTCGGCGAGAGCCTGCCTGCCGGTGCTGGAGATGGTCTCCAGGGCCTGCCGGGCCTGGTCGGGCGCCGCGTCCATGACGTACGCCGCACCGTCGGCCTGCACCACCATCACCGAGACGTTGTGCGCGACGACATCGTGGAGTTCGCGGGCGATACGGGCCCGCTCGGCGGCCACCGCGACCTTCGACTGCGCCTCGCGCTCCCGCTCCAGCCGGGCCGCGCGCTCCTCCAACTGGCTGAAGTAGGCGCGCCGGGTCCGCATCGAGTCGCCGAGCACCCAGGCGAGCACGAACGGCACGGTCATCACCATGACCACGAAAATCTGCTGGGGCCAGCTGTTCTCCGGTACGTCCTGCGGCCAGCGCAGTTGGGAGAGACCGGCCGCGCTCAGGCTGCAGATCAGTGCGAGCCGGGACGCCCAGCGCGCCCCGACGGTGGCCACGGTGAAGGTGATCATCAGCATGGCGAAGTTCGCGACGTTCGGTCCGACACCGAACACGAGTTGTGCGACGCCCAGCGCCACGGCGAGCAGCAGCATCTTCTCGGGTGCTCGTCGGCGCAGCGCGACGACACAGCAGAGGCCGATGACGATCGGTGCTGCGGCGATGCGCTCCGTGCCGGTCCGCTGGGCGTGGTCAGTCACCATCGACATGCCGGAGAGCCCGAGGAGGAAGACAGCCCAGAAGCTGTCGACGCCCGTCGGGTGTCTGCGGATGAAGTCGTAGAGGCGCTGCACGCGACCCAGCGTAGGGACAGGCGGCAGGTGCATGGGTCAGCCGAAGGGCCGATCCAGCTGCTGGGACCGTACTCCCCAAGGTGGAGACTTGGAATCGTGACCGATGAGTGGCGTGGCTGGCAGGAGGCGACAGAGACCGCTTTGTACGGAGTCGGGGGGTTCTACCGGAGCCCCGAAGGGCCGGCGGGCCACTTCCGTACCTCCGTCCACGCATCCGCGCTGTTCGCCTCCGCCGTCGCTCGGCTGCTGGTCAAAACGGCACGGGAGCTGGGCACCGAATCTGTCGACCTGGTGGACCTGGGGGCGGGACGGGGCGAACTACTGACAGGGGTACTGGCGGCGCTGCCTGCCGTGGGCGCCGAGGGTCTCGCCGTACGGGCGTACGCCGTGGAGATCGCCGCTCGCCCGGCCGGTCTGGACCCCGGGATCGAGTGGTGCGCCGAACCGCCGCCGGGGACGCACGGCCTGTTGTTCGCCAATGAGTGGCTGGACAACGTCCCGGCCGACGTCGCCGAGACCGACGCGGACGGCGTGGAACGGTATGTCCTCGTACGGACGGCGGACGGTACGGAACGGCTGGGGGAGCCGGTGACCGGGGCCGACGCCGAGTGGCTGCGCCGCTGGTGGCCGTCGGCCGGACCGGGCAGCCGCGCGGAGATCGGCCGCCCGCGCGACGAGGCCTGGGCACGGGCGGTGTCCACGCTGTCCGAGGGGCTCGCGGTGGCGGTGGACTACGCCCACGTACGGGAGGCACGGCCCCCCTTCGGCACCCTGACCGGCTTCCGGTCCGGCCGCGAGGTGCGGCCGGTGCCGGACGGCAGCTGCGACCTCACCTCGCACGTGGCGCTGGACGCGTGCGCGGCGGCGGTGGACACCGGGGTCGGCGCACCGCCCGAGGTGCTGACGCAGCGCGAGGCGCTGCGCCGCCTCGGCATCAACGGGGAGCGCCCACCACTGACCCTGGCGTCGACCGATCCCGCCGGATACGTACGGGCCCTCGCCTCGGCGGGCGAGGCAGCGGAACTGATGGCCCAGGGCGGCCTGGGCGACTTCGGCTGGCTGATGCAACGGCGCGGGCCGGAGAACCGGTTCCGACGGCCTCTGAGCTGAGACTGAGGCGCGGAGCCCCATGCGCTCAGGGAATACTGGCCGTATGACGGAGACGACAGTCGGCATCGGCGGCGCAGCGGAGAGCACCGACATGGTGCTCAACATCGGCCCCCAGCACCCCTCCACCCACGGCGTGCTCCGTCTGCGCATCGTCCTCGACGGCGAACGCATCCAGCACGCCGAACCGGTCATCGGCTACATGCACCGCGGCGCGGAGAAGCTGTTCGAGGCCCGCGACTACCGGCAGATCGTGATGCTCGCCAACCGCCACGACTGGCTGTCGGCGTTCTCCAACGAGCTGGGCGTCGTGATGGCCGTCGAACGCATGCTCGGCATGGAGGTCCCGGAGCGCGCGGTCTGGACACGTACCCTGCTGGCCGAGCTGAACCGGGTCCTGAACCATCTGATGTTCCTCGGTTCGTACCCGCTCGAACTCGGCGGGATCACTCCGGTGTTCTACGCGTTCCGCGAGCGTGAGGAGCTGCAGGCCGTGATGGAGGAGGTCTCCGGTGGCCGGATGCACTACATGTTCAACCGGGTCGGCGGCCTCAAGGAGGACCTTCCCGCGGGCTGGCTCGGCCGCGCCCGGGACGCCGTCGCCTCGGTCCGGTCCCGGATGGACGTGTACGACGACCTGGTGCTCGGCAACGAGATCTTCCGGGGCCGCACCCGCGGTGTGGGTGTGCTGTCCGCCGGGACCGTCCACGCGTACGGGGTGTCCGGGCCGATCGCCCGCGCCTCGGGGGTCGACTTCGATCTGCGGCGCGACGAGCCGTATCTCGCGTACGGGCAGCTCCAGGACACCCTCAAGGTCGTCACCCGCACCGAGGGCGACTGCCTGGCCCGATTCGAGTGCCTGCTGGAACAGACGCACAACGCCCTGGATCTGGCGGACGCCTGCCTGGACCGGTTGGCCGGCCTCGCGCCCGGCCCGATCAACCAGCGGCTGCCCAAGGTGCTGAAGGCCCCCGAGGGCCACACCTACGCCTGGACCGAGAACCCGCTCGGCATCAACGGCTACTACCTGGTGTCCAAGGGCGAGAAGACCCCGTACCGGCTGAAGCTCCGCTCCGCCTCGTACAACAACATCCAGGCGCTCACCGAGCTGCTGCCGGGCACGCTGGTCGCCGACATGGTGGCGGTCCTGGGCTCGCTCTTCTTCGTCGTCGGCGACATCGACAAGTAGGCCGGCAGCCGACCCGCGCAGCGCCTGCGTGCCTACGAGATCGCGCTCCGCAGCTCCGCCACGTCCAGCTGCTCGGTCTCGTCGTGCGCGGTCAGGTCGATGACCTTGCCAGCGGTCCCGTTCCCGGCCGTGCCGGTGCGGTGCGCGGCCAGCGCCTCCTCGCCCACCACGTCCGCGAGATCCTCGTTCTGCGCGGACTCGATCGCGGCGCGCGTCTTCTGCGTACCGAAGAAGTCGAAGCTGCCCTGCGGCACCGGATGACGGCGGGACGCAGCGTACGGGGCGACGGCGCTGGCGGCCGGCACGGTGCGCGCCGCAGGCAGCGCGGCGGACGTCCGGGCCGCGGGAAGGACGATCGGCGGGCAAAGGTGCTGCGCCCCGGACTCGTCCGCGGCCGCCGCGTGCTTCCCCTGCCGCTCCTCCGCCTCCCGGGCCCGCTCCGCGAGATCCCGATTCCTGGCCTGCTCGGCGGTACGGCGCGCCTCCTGGAGTGCCCCGTTGCGTGAGAGGTCCTCCAGCGCCTGGGCGGCACGCAGATAGGCAGACGGTGTCGGCGTACTGCGTGCGGCAGGCAGCTCCCGGGGCGCGGCGGCTTCGAGCGCGAGCTGCCTGCGGCCCTCCAGCGCACTGGCCCGCTCGGTCTCGGCGTTGGCGTACCGCCGCAGCAGCGCGGCGTGCTCCCCGCGCAGACCGGCGAGCTCCACGCGCTTACGGCGCAGCTTGGTCTCCAGCCGTACGCGCATCTCCCGCGACTCCTCCAGGTCGGCCTCGAGTTCGGCCATGCGCTCCTCGGCCCGCAATTCGTCGCCGGCGCGAGCACGCGTCAGCTCCGCGACACGACGGCCCGCTTCCCGGTCCCAGCTGCGCATCAGACACGCACCGGTCACGGCAGCGGCCGCCGCGGCGGCCACCAGACCGCGCAGGACCAGGGGCTCGGCGAGCAGCCAGGCGCCCGCGGCACAGAGGATCGAGACTCCGGCGACGGCCGAAGGCGGAAGAATTCTGTGCAGAGGTGGCGAATGGCGATGACGTCCACGTGGCATGGCCTGAAATTTACCGTGTGTACGGGCCGCTTGGGGGGCCGCCCGCCAATCTGTTCCCGGCCGGTTACCTGGCAGCCCCCAATCTTTACTTCTTGATGAGGCCCTTCGACTGCAGATACTCCTTCGCCGCGTCGGCGGGCTTTGCACGCTCGGCGTCGACCTTGCGGTTCAGTTCCGCCAGATCCTCGGTCGTAAGGGCCTTGGTGAGCTTGCCGAGTGCGTCGGCAATGCCCTGGGAACCCGCGTCCTTGGCATTGACGACCGGCAGAACGTTGTCCGCGTTCTGGAGCTTCTTGTCGTCCTCCAGGAACACCAGGCCGTAACTGTCCAGCACCGCGTCCGTGGTGGTGGTGAGGACCAGTTGGTCCTTGCCGTCCTTGACCGCCTGCTTGGACTGTGGCGTACCGACTCCCTTGGGGTCGACACCGGTGACATTGATGCCGTACGTCTTCTTCAGGCCCGGTGCGCAGAACGGCCGCACTTCGCACTCGTCACCCGCCGCGATCTTCACTTCGGCCTTTGACCTGCCGAGATCCGAAAGCGTCTTGAGCTTGTTCTCGGTGGCGAATTCCCTGGTCACCGCGAAGGCGTTCTGGTCGACGGCACCGCCACCCGGGAGCACCTTCAGCCCACGCGGGGTGGCCAGCTTCTCCAGCGCCGCGACCGTGGTGGCCGCGTCACCGGAGGCGACCGGCTTCTTCTCGGCCTCCTTCGCCCCGTTCACCTTGGCATTGAGGAATTCGGCGAGCGTCGCGGCATATTCGGGGACGACATCGATCTCGCCCTTCTCCAGGGACGGTTCGTACAGTTCCCGGTTGGCCACCGTGGTGACCGAGGTGCTGTATCCGGCGTCACCCAGGATCTGCGCGTACAGCTCCGCGAGCACCTTGGACTCGGTGAAGGAGGCTGCGCCGACGACGAGCGACCCCTTCTCGCCGGAGCCGCCGGATGATGCCGAGCCCCCCTTGTCCTTCTCCAGGCTGTCGCCACCACAGGCGGCGAGCGAGCCGGTCAGCGCGACCATGCCGATGACCGCGCCCGCTATTCGCGAGGTTTTGCTCATGAGTTGTTCTCCGTCCGCAGCAACAGGGTCTGTCCGAAATGGGATCCGGGGATCGAGGGGCTGTGCCGGCGTGGGCCCGACGCGCGGTCGCGCCGCACCGTCATGCCGTCCTGCGGCGGCGCAGCGGTGACAGCATCCGGTCCAGGCCCACCAGCACCGCCTCCACCAGCAGGGCGAGCACGGCGACCAGCAGCGCTCCCGCGACCACCTGCGGCGTGTTGTACGTGTTGAACCCGGCGGTGATGATCCGGCCGAGACCGCCCTGGCCGACCATTGCGGCGATCGTCGCCGTGGCGACCACCTGGACCGCGGCCGAGCGCAGCCCGGTCATGATCATCGGGTAGGCCAGCGGGAGTTCGACCCGCACGAAGAGCTGGCCCCCGGACATTCCCATGCCCCGTGCCGCCTCGGCCACCGACCGGTCGACCTCTGTCATCCCGACATAGGCGTTGGTGAGCAGTGGCGGCACGGCGAACAGCACCAGCGCGATGATCGTCGGCAGATATCCGGCGTCGCGCAGCGGCGAGACCATGAACAGGGCCAGCACCGCGAAGACCGGGATCGCCCGCCCCACATTGGAGATGTTGACGGCCAGCGCGCCCCCCTTCCCGATATGCCCGAGGTACAGCGCGATCGGCAGGGCTGTGGCGCAGGCCAGGAGGAGCGCGACGCCGCTGACGTACAGATGCTCGCCGAGCCGGTGGGCCACCCCGCTCTCCCCCGACCAGTTGGCGCCGGTGGTGAGCCAGGTCCAGGCCTCGCCGAGAACTCCCATGGCTCAGACCGCCTTTGCCATGGCGCCCGCACCGGCACCCGCGTGAGTGGCGCGTATTCGGGTCCAGGGGGTCAGCAGCCGCTGGAGGCCCAGCAGCAGCAGATCAGCGACAACCGCAAGCAGTACGCACAGGACCGAGGCAGTGAGCACCTGGGCCTTGAAGAAGCTGGGCAGAGCATCCCCTATGAGGTTGCCGAGGCCGCCCCTGCCGATGATCGATCCGACCGTCGTCAGCGCGATGGTCGAGACCGTCGCGATCCGCACCCCGGCCAACAACGCGGGCGTGGCAAGGGGCAGTTCGACTTCCCACAGCAGCCGGAGCGGCCCGTACCCCATTCCCTTCGCGGCTTCCTTCGCTTCCTGCGGGACCGCTTCGAGGCCCGCCAGGATGTTCCGTACGAGAATGGTCAGCGAATACAGCACCAGGCCGGTGACGACCAGTGCCGCGGAAAGTCCGAACAGCGGCAGCAGCAGCGAGAACATGGCGAGCGAAGGCACGGTGTAGAGCACCGTCGTCAGCCCGAGGACCGGTCCGGTGAAGCGGCGGTTGCGGCGGGCGAGCAGCGCCAGCGGAAAGGCCACCAGGAGTCCGATCAGCACCGAGACCGCGGTGATCCAGATGTGTTGGAACGTCGCATCGGTCAACTCCTGGCTACGGGACCGGAGATACTCCCCGCAGATCCAGTCGTTCGTCACCATGCAGTTCTCTGCGGCAGCCATCCGTCCCCCCTCCGAATACCGCCTCGTACCGATGTTCTGGTGACCCTATCCTCGACCACTGACAATCACCGAGGCCTGCGTATTCCAGCAACATGTCCTTCACAGAACACGCGCGACAATGGGGAGCCATGATCCGTTTCGAGCATGTCACCAAGCGGTACGCGGATGGCACCACCGCCGTCGACGACCTTTCCTTCGAGGTCGCCGAGGGTGAACTGGTCACGCTCGTCGGACCGTCGGGCTGCGGCAAGACGACCACCATGAAGATGGTGAACCGGTTGATCGAACCGACCGAGGGCCGGATATTCCTCGACGGGGACGACATATCCGCCATCGACCCCGTCCAGCTGCGCCGCCGTATCGGCTATGTGATCCAGCAGGTGGGGCTCTTCCCGCACCGTACAGTCCTGGAAAACACCGCGACCGTTCCTCATCTCCTCGGCTGGAAACGGGGAAAGGGCCGTGAGCGCGCGGCGGAACTCCTCGACCTTGTCGGACTCGATCCTTCCGTCTATGGCGACCGCTATCCGGAACAGCTCTCCGGCGGTCAGCGTCAACGCGTCGGCGTGGCACGGGCGCTGGCCGCCGATCCCCCTGTGCTGCTGATGGACGAACCCTTCGGCGCCGTCGACCCGGTCGTACGGGAACGGCTGCAGAACGAATTCCTGAAGCTCCAGGCGCAGGTCCGTAAAACCGTGCTGTTCGTCACGCACGACATCGAGGAAGCGGTCCGGCTCGGTGACCGTATCGCCGTCTACGGGCAGGGTTCCATCGAGCAGTTCGACTCCCCGGCGACCGTGCTCGGCGCCCCCTCCACCCCCTATGTCGCGGACTTCGTCGGTGCCGACCGCGGCCTCAAGCGACTCTCCGTGACCCCCATCGAGGAGGGTGACCTCGACCATCCGCCGGTCGTCCACCTCGACGACTCCCTGGCGAGGGCGACCGAGCGGCTGAGGGCCGAAGGGGCGCGCTGGGCCGTCGTGCTGGACGGCGAGCACAATCTGCACGGCTGGATCGCCGCCGACGGCTTCACCACCGGGACCAAGGGCACGGTGCGCGCCCACGCCCGCAGGATGGAGGCGTGGCTGCCCGTCGGCGCCCCGCTCAAGCAGGCGTTCGCCACCATGCTCCAGCACGACGCGGGCTGGATCGCCGTCATCGACAGGGAGAGCAACGGACGCTTCCTCGGCGTGCTCACCCCGGCCCGGCTCCATGAGGCATTGCGCCGCTCGATCGACGCGGACGCCCAGGACGTCCCGCGTGCCGACGTGGCTGTCGAGACGGTGGAGAGCGTCACCAGGACAGCCGCACTGTGAGCCGGGAGCCGGGACGCCGCCGCCCCTGAGCTTAGTGCCGGTCGCAGCACTAGTTCTCGCTGAGTCGGCTGCTCATCCAGTCCAGCGCCGAAGGGATCTCCCGTCGCCAGGTGTTGAAGTTGTGCCCGCCGCTTTCGAGCACGATCGACGAGACCTGGGCGGGCGGCTTCACCTTGGCGATGAACTGCCGCGTGGCGCGGTAGTTCCCCTCGCCTTGCTTGGAGGTCGTGACGAGGAAGGACGAGTCGGGCTGCGGCAGATTGTCCAGGCTCCACATCAGATCGGAGCGGTCACGCGCCCCCTGGTCGCCGTGGAAGAGGTCGCCGGTCGTCGGGTCCTCGGCCGCCTTGTAGTACGCGGAGAGCCCGGCGCTCGCGGCAAATCGGTCCGGGTGGTGGAACCCGATCTTCAGCGCACAGTAGCCGCCGGTCGAATTACCCATGATTCCCCAGTTACGGGCCGACTTGCCGACCCGGTACGCATCCGAGACCGCCCGCGGCAGATCCTCGGCGAAGAAGGTCTCGGTCTGCGGTCCGTCCTTGATGTCCACGCACTCGGTGTCCCGCGGCGGCGCAACCGTCGGTCGGAGCATCACCAGGATCATCGGCTGCGCCCGGCCGGCCCTCACCCGTTCGTGTGCCGTTCGCGGGTACTGAAGACCCTTCAGAAGATTCTCCGAGACGCCCGGGTAGCCGGTGAGGACGACGACCGCGGGGAATTTCCGGCGGGCGAACGCCGGCTGGAAATACTCCGGCGGCAGATACACATACGCCGAACTCTCGATCTTCGACTTCCGCCCCGCGATCACGACCTTGTCGATCCGGCCGCCGATCGTGGGCCGCGCACCACCCGGCACGTCAGGCCGTTCTATCCCGACCTGCACGATGTTCTTGGATGCCTGCGTTCCGGCCGCGTGGTCCGTGACCACGCCCAGATCCTGCTTCTGGCCGAACAGATCGGCCCAGGAGCCGTAGAAAAGGAACGAGTTGTTGGCCACCAGAGCGACGGAGACGAAGACCGTCACCTGAGTCGCCAGCAGCAGTCCGACCCTGCCGAACACCGCGGAAACACTGCGCCGGGCCAACCGCGGCCAGAGCCAGACCGTGGCCGCGAAGAACACCACGGCCAGCATGATGGCCAGGGCCAGAAATGTCCTGCTGGTAAGACCCATGGGGGTGAGCTTTCTTGTCTGGAAAATTCCGGTCGGCGGATGAACCCTCGCCCCGGAAGCCTCGTCCTACAGATCGCACATCGTCCAAAGGGCCTCGGCCGAAGGACTCAAGAATCTCTCGCGGAACCACGGGAAGCGATGTCTGTCACGCTAGATGGGGATAAATCAGGATCGGTTCCGAAGCCTGTACGCAAATTCGTACGCGGCCCGCGCCCCGAATCCGTACCGGCGCTGGTCGGTACCGCCTGCACCGCCGTCGGCCTGATCGATATCGCTGCGGGCGTCTTTCCCCGCTTCCGGCACAGCCGGATGCACACTCTCGCCGAGGTGCTCCCCGGCGCCCTCGGGCCGTTCACCGCAGCCCTCTCGCTGAGCGCAGGCGTCCTGCTGCTGCTCCTCGCCCACGGCCTCAAGCGGCGCAAGCGGCGGGCCTGGCGGGCGGCCGTCGTACTGCTGCCGGCCGGTGCGCTGGCACAGTTGGTCTACCGGCACTCGGTCACCGGCACGCTCGTCTCACTGGCGCTCTGCCTGCTGCTGGTCCGCCACCGCGGTGAATTCGCCGCACTTCCGGACCCCAGGAGCCGCTGGCGGGCCCTGGCCAACTTCGTTCTCCTCGGTGCGGGTTCACTGGGCCTGGGCCTGATCATCGTCAGCGTCCACCCCGGCCGGGTCGTGGGGAGCCCCAGCATCGCCGACCGACTCCAGCACGTGCTGTACGGGCTGTTCGGCTTCGAGGGCCCCGTCGAGTACGCCGAAGTCACCTCCTGGACCGTGGCGTACTCGCTCGGCGCCCTCGGTCTGCTGACCGCCGTCACCACCATCTACCTCGCCTTCCGCCCCGAGCACCCGGCCGCCCGCCTCACCCAGGACGACGAGGCCCGGCTGCGCGCCCTGCTGGAGAAGCACGGCGGCCGCGACTCGCTCGGCCACTTCGCGCTCCGCCGCGACAAGGGCGTCGTTTTCTCCCCCAGTGGCAAGGCCGCCGTCTGCTACCGCGTCGTGTCCGGGGTGATGCTGGCGAGCGGCGACCCGGTAGGCGACGTGGAGGCCTGGCCAGGCGCCATCGAGCGCTTCATGGACGAGGCCAAGGCCCACTCCTGGACCCCTGCCGTAATGGGCTGCAGCGAGACCGGCGGCGAGGTCTGGACCCGCGAGACCGGACTCGACGCACTGGAACTCGGCGACGAGGCGGTGGTGGATGTCGCGGATTTCTCGCTCGCCGGGCGTGCGATGCGCAACGTACGCCAGATGGTGAAGCGCATTGAACGTCTCGGCTACGAGACCCGGGTCCGGCGTGCCCGCGACATCGGCGAGGCCGAGCTGACCCGGATCCGGCGCGCCGCCGCCGACTGGCGCGGCACCGACAACGAGCGCGGCTTCTCCATGGCGCTCGGCCGGATGGGCGACCCAGCCGACGGGGACTGCATCATCGCCACCGCCCACAAGGCCGACGAGCACACCGCCGACTCCCCGTACGGCGATCTGAAGGCTGTGATCCACTTCGTCCCGTGGGGCAGGGACGGCATGTCGCTCGATCTGATGCGCCGCGACCGCGCCGCCGACCCGGGCATGAACGAGCTGCTGATCGTCGCCGCCCTGCAGGCCTCATCCCGGCTCTCCGTCGAGCGCGTCTCGCTGAACTTCGCGATGTTCCGCTCGGCTCTCGCCCGCGGCGAGAAGCTGGGCGCGGGACCGGTGCTGCGGATCTGGCGCGGACTGCTGATCTTTCTGTCGCGCTGGTTCCAGATCGAGTCGCTGTACAAGTTCAACGCCAAGTTCCGGCCTCGCTGGGAGCCTCGTTTCGTCGTCTACCGCACCGCCCGTGATCTGCCCCGCATCTCCCTCGCGGCCATGCAGGCCGAGGGTTTCGTGAGCCTCGCGCTGCCCCGCCCCTTCGCCCGCCGATTCCCGGCCCGTCTGCCGCGCCCCTGCGCCCACACCCGGGCGCCGGGGCAGGAGCACCACGCCCGCGCGGCGTAACAGCACGCTGTACGGGGCCTACGCTGGTCGCATGAGTACGTTGCGTGGACGAGGCACGGTCCAAGGTCTGCCGGAATGGGACCGCTGCGCGGTCATGGGTGTCGTCAATGTGACTCCGGACTCCTTCTCCGACGGCGGCCGCTGGTTCGACACCACGGCCGCGGTCAAACACGGCCTCGACCTGGTCGCCGAGGGCGCCGACCTGATCGATGTCGGCGGCGAGTCGACCCGCCCCGGCGCCAGCCGGGTGGACGCGTCGGAGGAGTTGCGGCGCGTGGTTCCGGTGGTCAAGGGCCTGGCGTCCGAAGGGGTCACGGTCTCCGTGGACACCATGCGGGCCCGTGTCGCCGAGGAGTCGCTCGCGGCCGGAGCCGCCCTGGTCAACGATGTGAGCGGTGGCCTCGCCGACCCGGACATGGTCGGGGTCGTCGCCGCGGCCGGCGCGCCGTTCGTCGTGATGCACTGGCGTGGCTTCAGCGAGTCCATGAACAGCCGGGCGGTGTACGAGGACGTCGTCGCCGAGGTCGTCGCGGAGCTGCGGGAGCGGATGGACGCCGTGGTCGCCAGCGGCGTCGCCCCGGAACGGATCGTGATCGACCCCGGTCTCGGCTTCGCCAAGGACGCCGGCCACGACCTCTCGCTGGTCGCCCACCTCGACGAACTGGGTGCCCTGGGCCGCCCGCTGTTGGTCGCCGCCTCCCGCAAGCGCTTCCTCGGCCATGTGCTGGCCGGCGAGGGCGCCGCACCGCCGCCCGCCCGCGAACGCGACGCCGCCACTGCGGCGGTCTCCGCGCTCTCCGCCCGCGCCGGTGCCTGGGCCGTCCGGGTCCACGAGGTACGGGCCACGGCCGATGCCGTACGGGTCGCGCGCGCCGTCGAGGGAGCCGCGTGAGCGGGCCCCGCGACGAGCACGCGGAGGCGGCCGCCGACATCGCGGCCGTCGAGCAGGCCAACACCGCCTTCTACGAGGCGATGGAGCGCGGCGACCTCGACGAGCTCTCCGGGCTCTGGCTGCCGGGCGAGGACCTCACCGTCTCCTGCGTCCACCCCGGCTGGCCGGTGCTCACCGGCCGCGGTGAGGTGTTGCGCAGTTACGCCCTGATCATGGCGAACACCGAGTACATCCAGTTCTTCCTGACCGATGTCGGGGTCTCGATGACCGGCGACACTGCCTTGGTGACCTGTACGGAGAACATCCTCAGCGGCGGCCCCGCGGAGGACGGCAACGCGCTCGGGCCGCTGGTCGGCCAACTCGTCGTGGCCACCAATGTGTTCCGGCGCACGCCGGACGGCTGGAAGCTCTGGTCCCACCACGGCTCGCCCGTCCTCACCGAATCCGGTGAAGACGAGGACGAGGACACCTCCTCCTGACCGAAGCATCCGCCCGACGGGGGGTTCAAAATCCGGGACTGCGGGTAAAAGCGGCTACCGGCCCCGCAAGGCCGTGTCCATAGCCCCTCGGGCGAGCCCTGTCAGTGCTCGCAGGTAGATTCGAAGAAGAGCACCCAGCCGTCCGCACGCGGCCCCGTGTCTCTACGCCCAACGACAGTCAGGAGTGATTCGCGTGGATCGTGTCGCGCTGCGCGGCCTCAAGGCCCGTGGACACCATGGCGTCTTCCCGCGGGAACGGGAAGAGGGCCAGACGTTCATCGTGGACCTGGTGCTCGGCCTCGACACCCGCCCAGCGGCAGCCGCCGACGACCTGACGAAGACCGTGCACTACGGCATCGTCGCGGAGGAAGTCGTCGAGGTGGTGCAGGGGGAACCGGTGGATCTGATCGAAACGCTCGCGGAGCGCATCGCGCAGAAGTGCCTCAAGCACGAAGGAGTCGAGGAGGTGGAGGTGGTGGTGCACAAGCCGGATGCGCCGATCACCGTCCCCTTCGACGATGTGACCATCACCATCACCCGGAGCCGAATATGACTGCATTTTCTGCCGAGGGGCAGAGCGACCCGACCGTACAGCCGGTTCCCGCCTCCGTGGTCGAGCAGGTGGACGCCGCCGACATCACCCTCTCCAACCCCAAACGCGCCGTGATCTCCCTGGGCTCCAATCTCGGCAACCGCCTGGAGACCCTCCAGGGCGCCATAGACGCCCTGGAAGACACCCCCGGTCTGCGGGTCAAAGCGGTCTCGCCGGTGTACGAGACGGAGCCCTGGGGCGTCGCTCCCGGCTCCCAGCCCTCGTACTTCAACGCGCTGATCGTCGTGAAGACGACGCTCCCTCCGTCCTCCCTCCTGGAGCGCGGCCAGGCCATCGAAGAGGCCTTCGACCGGGTCCGTGAGGAGCGCTGGGGCCCGCGCACCATCGACGTCGACATCGTGGCGTACGCGGATGTCGTCTCCGACGACCCGGCGCTCACCCTCCCCCACCCCCGGGCCCATGAGCGCGCCTTCGTGCTCGCCCCGTGGCACGACATCGACCCCGAGGCCCAGCTGCCCGGCGTCGGCCCCGTCGCGGAGCTGCTGGCCGGTACCGGCCGTGAGGGCGTACTGCCCCGGGCCGATCTGGAACTCCGTCTGCCCGAGTAGTCGTTAGGCTCAACGGAAACGGACCACTGGCGACACTCACCACTGGCGGCGAAGGGCGGATCACTCGGTGAAGCAACTACGGCTCGGGGTACTGGTCGGCCTCTTCGCCGCGGCCGGGGTGCTCTCCTGGGGCGGTGCCCGCCTCTGGGACTCCTTGGGCAGCCTGCCGAGCGTTCCTCTCGCCGCGCCGATCGTGCTCGCGGTGATCGCCGCCATTCTGCTCGCGACGGCCCTGTCCATCCGTTCCCGGCTGCGCGCCCAGCGTGAGCGCCGACCGGGAGCCAAGGGTGTCGAGCCACTGATGGCGGCCCGTGCAGTCGTGTTCGGCCAGGCCAGCGCGCTGGTCGTCTCCCTGGTCTCCGGGATGTACGGCGGCACGGGCGTCTTCCTGCTCGGCTCCCTCGACATTCCGGCCCGCCGCGATCAGGCGATCTACGCGGGCTTGGCGGTCCTGGCCGGCATCGCGGTGGTCGCCGCGGCCCTCTGGCTGGAGCGCATCTGCAAGCTCCCGGAGGACGAGGACAACGACAAGAGCTCGGCGGCCGCATAGCGGTCACCGAGCTCTCCCCTCACAGCCGCTCCGGAGCTGAGGTCGTCAGCTCGCCATGATCAGGCTCATGGCCTCGGCACGCGTCGCGGGTTCGCGGAGCTGGCCGCGTACCGCCGAGGTCAGCGTCTTCGCACCCGGCTTGCGGATGCCGCGCATCGACATGCACATGTGCTCGCACTCGACGACGACGACGACCCCGCGCGGTTCCAGGATCTCCATGAGCGAATCGGCGATCTGCGTGGTGAGCCGCTCCTGGACCTGCGGGCGCCGGGCGTAGACATCGACGAGGCGGGCCAGCTTCGACAGACCGGTGATCTTGCCGCTGGTGGCCGGGATGTACCCGACATGCGCGACGCCCCGGAACGGCACCAGGTGGTGTTCACAGGTGCTGAACACCTCGATGTCCTTGACCAGCACCATCTCGTCGTGGCCGAGGTCGAACGTGGTCGTCAAGACGTCCTCGGGCTCCTGGTAGAGGCCCGCGAATATTTCCTTGTACGCCCGTGCCACCCGCCCCGGCGTCTCGCGCAGTCCCTCACGGTCCGGGTCCTCGCCCACGGCGAGGAGGAGTTCGCGCACAGCGGCCTCTGCCCGCTTCTCGTCGAACTCACCGATCGGACCCTGGCCGTCCGACGTCACCGGGTCGGTCATCTGTGCCTCGTTTTCCTCTGAGCTATCACCCGCACATACCTCCGCACGGGCGTACGAAAAAGCCGCGCCCCCACAGGCTAGAACCTGCGAGGGCGCGGCATCCATTCCGGGCCCGGTGCGGCCCCGTGACAGGGGCCACACCGGGGTCGCAGGACCTCAGCTCTCGGAGCGGTCCTCCGGCAGCACCTCGGTCGCCGGGACGGAGTCCGTGGGGATGACCGAACCGTTGGCCGTGGCGGCACCGTTGGTGAGGGCGAGCTCCTTCGGCGAGAGCACCGGCGGCCGCGTCGACGGGGTGCGTCGGGCGGAACCGGTCCATGCCGGACGGGACGGGCGCTTCACGATCGGGGCGAAGATCTCGGCGATCTCCTCCTTGCCGAGCGTCTCCTTCTCGAGGAGCTGGACGACCAGGGCGTCCAGCACGTCGCGGTTCTCGACGAGGATCTCCCACGCGTCGTTGTGCGCGGTCTCGATGAGCTTCTTGACCTCTTCGTCGACGAGGGCCGCGACCTCTTCCGAGTAGTCGCGCTGGTGGCCCATCTCACGGCCCACGAAGGGCTCGGTGTTGTCGCCGCCGAACTTGATCGCGCCGAGCCGCTCCGTCATGCCGTACTGCGTGACCATCGCGCGGGCCGTCGCAGTGGCCTTCTCGATGTCGTTCGCAGCGCCGGTGGTCGGGTCGTGGAAGACCAGCTCCTCGGCCGCGCGCCCGCCCAGCATGTAGGCCAGCTGGTCGAGCATCTCGTTGCGCGTCGTGGAGTACTTGTCCTCCTCCGGGAGCACCATCGTGTAACCAAGGGCGCGGCCGCGGGAGAGGATCGTGATCTTGTGGACCGGGTCCGACTGGGGAGAAGCCGCCGCGACCAGGGCGTGTCCGCCCTCGTGGTACGCGGTGATCTTCTTCTCCTTCTCGGACATGATCCGGGTCCGCTTCTGCGGACCTGCCACGACGCGGTCGATGGCCTCGTCGAGCATCTTGTTGTCGATCAGCTTCAGGTTGCCACGCGCCGTGAGGAGCGCCGCTTCGTTCAGCACGTTCGACAGGTCGGCACCGGTGAAGCCGGGCGTACGACGGGCAACGGCGCCGAGGTCGACGTCCTTCGCGACCGGCTTGCCCTTCTGGTGCACCTTGAGAATCTCGAGACGGCCCTGCATGTCCGGCCGGTCGACCGCGATCTGCCGGTCGAAACGGCCCGGTCGCAGCAGCGCCGGGTCGAGGATGTCCGGCCGGTTCGTGGCGGCGATCAGGATGACGCCGCCCTTCACGTCGAAGCCGTCCATCTCGACGAGCAGCTGGTTCAGCGTCTGCTCGCGCTCGTCGTGACCGCCGCCCATTCCGGCGCCGCGGTGCCGGCCGACGGCGTCGATCTCGTCGACGAAGACGATCGCCGGGGCATTCGCCTTGGCCTGCTCGAAGAGGTCACGGACCCGGCTGGCGCCGACACCGACAAACATCTCGACGAAGTCGGAACCGGAGATCGAGTAGAACGGGACGCCCGCCTCGCCCGCGACGGCGCGCGCGAGCAGCGTCTTGCCCGTACCGGGAGGCCCGTACAGCAGAACGCCCTTGGGGATCTTGGCGCCGACGGCCTGGAACTTCGCCGGCTCCTGGAGGAACTCCTTGATCTCCTGGAGCTCCTCGACGGCCTCGTCCGACCCCGCCACATCGGCGAACGTCGTCTTCGGGGTGTCCTTGGTGATCAGCTTGGCCTTGGACTTCCCGAACTGCATGACCCGGGAGCCGCCGCCCTGCATCTGATTCATCAGGAACAGGAAGACAACCACGATCAGGACGAAGGGCAGCAGCGAGAGCAGGATCGAGATGAACGGGGACTGCTTCGACGGCGCGACAGTGTAGCCCTTGTCGATCTTGCCGCTCTCGAACTTCTGCTGCAGCGTGTCGGCCAGCTGGACACCCTGGTCGCCGATGTAGCTCGCCTGGAACTTGCTGCCGGATTCGCCCGGAAGCTTCTGCCCCTTGTTCAACTCGATCTTGATGATCTGTTCGTCACCGGTGGTCAGCTTGGCCTGCGCCACCTGGTCCTTGCTGATCGCCTGGACCACCTTGCCGGTGTCCACCGATTTGTAGCCGCCCGACGAGCCGACGACCTGCATCAACACGACCACGGCGAGGACGGCCAGCACGATCCACATGACCGGCCCACGGAAGTATCGCTTCACGTCCATCCATACGGGGCGATGACGCCCCGTCCCTCCTGCCCGTAGGTAAATGCTGCTGTGAGAAAAGACTGTTCTTCGGACGGTACCCCAGCATTGTCGCCTGTGACCGCCGGGTGCGTCTGTCAAAACCCGCCTTCAATGGCTCAACGGCGGGAATCCGGTGAAAGGTTCCCAGCCGTCCGCCCGGTCGGGCCGGGCACCCCGGCCGGGCGTCAGACGCCGGGAGGCGGTCAGCCCCCGTATACGTGCGGGGCGAGCGTGCCGACGAAGGGGAGGTTGCGGTACTTCTCCGCGTAATCCAGCCCGTATCCGACGACGAACTCGTTGGGGATGTCGAAACCGACCCACTTGCAGTCGAGCGCGACCTTGGCCGCGTCCGGCTTGCGCAACAGGGTGCAGATCTCCAGGGACGCCGGCTCACGCGAGCCGAGGTTCGACATCAGCCAGGACAGCGTCAGGCCCGAGTCGATGATGTCCTCGACGATCAGGACGTGCTTGCCCTTGATGTCGGTGTCCAGGTCCTTGAGGATCCGGACCACTCCGGAGGACTGGGTGCCCGCGCCGTACGACGAGACGGCCATCCAGTCCATGGTGACGGGGGTGGACAGCGCGCGCGCCAGGTCCGCCATCACCATCACTGCGCCCTTGAGGACGCCGACGATGAGCAGGTCCCTGCCCGCGTACTCCGCGTCGATCTTCGCGGCCAGCTCGACGAGCTTCGCGTCGATCTCTTCCTTGGTGAGGAGCACCGACTGAAGGTCGGTGCCCATGTCCTTCTCGTTCACCCACGTCTCTTTCTCTGCCTGCCGGAAACCGGGGTGGTGCCCCGGCCCCTGGGCGGTCGCTCGCCTGCGTGTCAGCCGCTCGTGCTTCAGCTCTGCCGAATCACCAGTCTGCCACCCTGCCGCATGGCTTCGACCCGGCCAGGCAGGTTGATGGCCCGCTGGCCGCGCCAGCCAGTGATCAGACGGTCGACTTCCTCGATGTGCCGGGCGAAGAGCGAACCGGCCGGGGAGCCTGCCTCCACGGCGGCCCGGCGCAGTACCCGGCGGCGTACGGCGGGCGGCAGCGCGTACAGCTTGGCGCACTCCAGCCGGCCCGCGTCGTCCCGTACGGCGTGGTCGGCCTCGGCGGCCCAGGTGTCCAGGGCGTCGGCGTCGTCACGGGAGAGCTGCGCCGTACGGGCCAGGGCCTCGACGACCCCTTTGCCCAGGGCCTTCTCCAGGGCCGGCAGGCCCTCGTGGCGCAGCCGGGAGCGGGTGTAGGCGGGATCGATGTTGTGCGGGTCGTCCCAGACGGGCAGCGACTGGACGAGGCAGGCCTTGCGGGCGGTCTGCCGGTCGAGCTGGAGGAAGGGGCGGCGGTAGCGGCCGGCCGGGCCGGATGCGGCTGCCATGCCGGAGAGCGAGCGGATGCCGGAGCCGCGGGCGAGGCCCAGCAGTACCGTCTCCGCCTGGTCGTCACGGGTGTGGCCGAGCAGGACGGCGGCGGCGCCGTGCCGGTCGGCCGCCGCGTCCAGGGCGGCGTAGCGGGCGTCGCGGGCCGCGGCCTCGGGTCCGCCCTCCTGGCCGACCTGCACGGCGACGGACTCGACCGGGTCGAGGTGCATGGCGGTGAGGCGGTCGACGACCTCGGCGGCCCGGGTGTCGGATCCGTCCTGGAGGCCGTGGTCGACGGTGATGCCGCCGGCCCGGACGTCGAGTTTGCGGGCCTCGAAGGCGAGGGCGGAGGCGAGTGCCATGGAATCGGCGCCGCCGGAGCATGCCACCAGCACCAGCGGGGTGCCGGGGCGTTCGGGGAGTGCGACGCGCTGCCTGCCCGCACCGGCTTCGGCGAGCTCGGGGTGCGGGGTGCGCCGGGTGTGCTCGGCGCTCCGGGCGTTTTCTGTGAGTACGTCGTGGAGTACGCGGCGAACCGCCAGGCGTATCGCCGCGACCGCAGGATGGGGACCCATGTCCGGTGCCCTTCGTGAAGTTTTGGGAGGTGCCTCGGAGTGCCGGGACAGGAAGAGTGCCGTCACTCAGAGTGCATCGATGGTGACAGAGGCAAGCCGTCCATCGAGCATTGCACGCCTTCCCATGCCCCTAGGGTCCCTCGGATGGGTGATTACCGGCGCGTTCGTGTCCGTCGCCCGCCGTCCGGCCCGGCGTGATCAGGACTCTGCCCTACGGTGCACCCTCGCGATCCAGTCCGTCGGCTTCGCGATCTCCGCCTTGGTCGGGAGGGTGTTCGGCGAGGTCCAGACACGGTTGAAGCCGTCCATGCCGACCTCGTCGACCACGGCACGGACGAATCGCTCGCCGTCGCGGTACTGACGCAATTTGGCATCGAGTCCGAGAAGCTTGCGCAGCGCCTGGTCGAGGCGGCTCGCACCGCGCGCCCTGCGCTGCTGGAACTTCTCCCGGATCTCGCCGACGGAGGAGACGACCTCGGGGCCGACGCCGTCCATCACGTAGTCGGCATGGCCTTCGAGCAGGGACATCACGGCGGTGAGCCGGCCGAGGATCTGGCGCTGAGCGGGTGTCTGGACGAGTTCGACCAGGCTGCGGCCGCCGTCCTCGCCGTCCTCGCCCTCGGGGCGGCCTCCGGCCAGGGACTGGGCGGCCTCGCGGAGCCGTTCCAGCACGGTCATCGGGTCGACGTCGGTCTCTTCGAGGAATGACTGGATTTCGCCCTGCAGATGGTCGCGGAGCCAGGGCACACCGGTGAACTGGGTGCGGTGAGTCTCCTCATGGAGCGCCACCCAGAGCCGGAAGTCGTGCGGGTCGACGTCGAGTTCGCGCTCGACGTGCACGATGTTCGGGGCGACGAGCAGCAGCCTGCCGCCGCCGTCGGCCGAGGCCGGGAGCTCACGGGTGACGGGGGCGAACGTTTCGTACTGGCCGAGGACCCGGGAGGCCAGGAACGACAGCAGCATCCCCACCTCGACGCCGGTCACCTTGCCGCCGACCGCGCCGAGCACGGCGCCGCCGGGGCCGTTGCCGCGCCGGTCCTGCATCTTGCCCAGCAGCGGGCGGAGCAGTTCGCGGAAGCCCGCGACATTGGCCTTGATCCAGCCGGGCCGGTCCACGACCAGGACCGGGGTGTCCTCCGGTTCGGTCCCCTCGGGGATCAGCCGGGTGAAGGAACGGACATGCTCCTCCGCGGCCCCGGCATGCCGACGCAGCTCCGCGACGACCTCGCGGGCCTCCTCGCGGCTGATCTCGGGTCCCGGCCGCACTAGTCGGGTCGCGGTCGCGACCGCGAGATTCCAGTCGACCATCTCGGCACCACCGATGCTCGTCATGTGTCAACCGTACGTGCTCGGGTGCGTCCGCGGTGTGGAGTCGACCGGCTCATCGGGTGGGGGCGGCGAGGCTGGTGGCAAGGGCGTCGAGGGAGGACTGGGCCTGGGACGGGGACGTCGTACCGGATGCCAGGAAGGCGAAGGCGAGCAGTCGGCCCTGCTCGTCGACGACCGTCCCGGCGAGGGTGTTCACACCGGTGAGGGTGCCGGTCTTGGCGCGGATCAGGCCGGTGCCTGCGGACTTCTGGGTGTAGCGGTCGCTGAGGGTGCCGGTGAACCCTGCCACCGGGAGGCCGGTGAGGACGGGGCGCAGTTCGGGGTGATCCGGGTCGGCCGCGCGGGCGAGCAGGCCGGCCAGCAGTCCGGCGGTGACCTTGTCCTTGCGGTTCAGTCCGCTTCCGTCGGCGAAGTTCGCGCCCTTCAGCGGCAGGTGAAGCTTCTTGAGCTGTGCGGTGACGGCCCGCCGGCCGCCTTCGAAGTCGGCCCGTTCGCCCGCGGCCAGGGCGGTCTGCCGGGCGAGCGCCTCGGCGATGTCGTTGTCGCTGTTGGTCAGGGTCCGTTCGACCAGGGCGGAGAGCGGGGCGGAGAGGTGCTTGGCGACCGGCCGGGACTTGGCGGCCGGCCGGCCGGGCGCCGGACCGGACCGGGTGGCGATCCCGGCGTCGTCGAGCAGCTCGCCGAAGGTCCGGGCGGTGTCACGGGCCGGGTCGTCGCTGCGTGGGGCGGGCCCGCTGTCGGAGCTGTCGAGCCTGCCCTCGTCGGTCATCAGGGCGCTGACGGGCGCGATGTTCTCGTTGGGGCCGATCGGATGCCGTGCCGGGCCGGAATAACGGGAGGTGTCGTACGTGAGGCGGACCGACTTCACACCCCGGTCCTTCAGGGCGCGGGCGGTGTCGGCGGCCAGCGCGCGCAGGGCGGCCTTGTCGAGGGTGGGGTCGCCGCCGCCGACCAGGGTGATGCTGCGGGAGTCGGGGGACGCCCGGACCGTCGTGGCGATGCGGTGGTCGGGGCCGAGCGCGCTCAGGGCGGCGACCGTGGTGGCGATCTTGACGGTGGAGGCGGGCGTCATGGGCGTGTCGGCGCCCTGGCCGTACAGCCGCTCGCCGGTGGCGGTGTCGATGACGACGGCGGTGCGCACGGTACCCAGAGCGGGGGCCTTCAGCAGCGGGCCGAGGGTGGCACTGAGGGTGGCCGCTTCGCCGTCCGGGGCGTCGCGGGCGTCCGGGGCGGCGTTGTCGACGACGGAGGAGAGGGGCGCGAGGACGGCCGGGGCGCTGGGCGCGGGCTTCGGTGCAAGTGGTGCACCGGGTTCGTGATGTACGCCACCTGTGGGGATCCGGGCGGCGGCCCAGTCCTGCTCGGCCTT
This sequence comes from Streptomyces sp. NPDC001832, assembly GCF_040297265.1. Classification (NCBI taxonomy): domain Bacteria; kingdom Bacillati; phylum Actinomycetota; class Actinomycetes; order Kitasatosporales; family Streptomycetaceae; genus Streptomyces; species Streptomyces sp. NPDC001832. The sequence continues at coordinate 125,290 of NZ_JBEOYU010000011.1, read as the reverse complement.
ACGCTGACCCGAGTCCCAGGGGCCGGCGGCAAGGACGACGCCGGCTGCGAGCGCCAGGCCGAGGCCGGCGGAGACAGCCGTGAACTGCCGATCGTTCAGTCCCTTCAACCTGATCACGCTGCCCGGCCGGGTGAGCCTGCTCAGCTTGTCGAGCGGATCGACCGACGGTCTTTTCACCGGCTCGTCCACCGTTGACCAGCCCCTTTCGCGAGCACACATCTGCGTGGGGGACACTTAATCACCAGTCGTATGTCTTGATCATGGAGGAGCCACCCGTGGAGTTCGACGTCACCATCGAGATCCCGAAGGGTTCGCGGAACAAGTACGAGGTGGACCACGAGACCGGTCGGATCCGCCTGGACCGTCGACTCTTCACTTCGACCAGCTACCCGGCGGACTACGGCTTCGTCGAGAACACCCTCGGCGAGGACGGCGACCCGCTGGACGCGCTGGTCATCCTGGACGAGCCGACCTTCCCCGGCTGCCTCATCAAGTGCCGCGCCATCGGCATGTTCCGGATGACGGACGAGGCCGGCGGCGACGACAAGCTGCTGTGCGTGCCGGCCTCCGACCCCCGGGTGGAGCACCTGCGCGACATCCACCACGTGTCGGAGTTCGACCGCCTGGAGATCCAGCACTTCTTCGAGGTCTACAAGGACCTGGAGCCCGGCAAGTCCGTCGAGGGCGCCGACTGGGTTGGCCGCGCCGAGGCCGAGGCCGAGATCGAGGCCTCCTACAAGCGCCTTGAGGCACAGGGCGGCGCGCACTGACCCAAGGGGTCGCGGCCGGATTCCGGCCGAGGTACATCGCACGGTTCCGTTCATGGTTCCGTGCCAGAGCTGGGCGGCACTCCTTCCGACGGGGTGCCGCCCGTCTCGTATGCCCGTCGGCTCCGCGTGCCCTGTCCGTTCCGCGCGCCCTGCCCGTTCCGCGCGCCCTGCCCGTTCCGCGCGCCCTGTCCGTTCCGCATGTCTGTCCGTGCCGTGGGTCCGCCCTCATCGCATCCGCACCCTTGTCCGTGGCCATACTGGGCAGAAGCGCAACCGAAGACGCGCAGCCGATGAGGAGCGAGGTCGAGTGGTGGCGGAACCGGGCGGTCCGGAGGACCAGAAGCCCCAGTCCGACGAGGCGCGCAGCGCCTTCGTCCCGCCGGCCGGGGTGGGGAGGCCCGCGGCTGCCTCCGACGACGACCATCCGACGTCGGAATTCGCTGTTCCGGCCGGTCTGACGGCCGAACTCCAGGGGTCGGGGAAAGGTTCCGTTTCGGGCTCCGGATCCGGTTCCGGTCCGGCCTCCGGCTCGGACACGATCGGCTCCGCCTTCGCCCCGCCGCGCGTCTACGGCGCCCAGCACCCGCCGCCCGCCTTCACTCCGGCGCACGGCACCCCGTTGATCCGGCTGACCGAGGAAGCCCCTTGGCAGGACCGGATGCGCACGATGCTGCGGATGCCGGTCGCCGAGCGCCCGGCACCCGAACCGATGCAGAAGTCCGACGAGGTGGGTCCCGCGGTGCCGCGCGTGCTCGACCTGACGCTGCGTATCGGGGAGCTGCTGCTCGCCGGCGGTGAGGGCGCCGAGGACGTCGAAGCGGCGATGTTCGCGGTGACCCGCAGCTACGGCCTGGACCGCTGCGAGCCCACGGTCACCTTCACTCTGTTGTCGATCTCGCACCAGCCGTCGCTGGTCGACGACCCGGTGACGGCGAGCCGCACCGTACGCCGTCGCGGCACCGACTACACCCGGCTGGCCGCCGTCTTCCGGCTCATCGACGACATCACCACCGAGGATGTCGAGGTCTCACTGGAGGAGGCCTACCGGCGCCTGGCGGAGATCCGGCGCAACCGGCATCCGTACTCCGGCTGGGTGCTGACGCTGGCCGGCGGCGGTCTCGCGGGGGCGGGATCGGTACTGGTGGGCGGCGACGCGCTGGTGTTCGTGGTGGCCGCGATCGGCGCGATGCTCGGCGACCGGCTCGCCTGGCTCTGTGCCGGGCGGGGGCTGCCGGAGTTCTACCAGTTCGTGGCGGCGGCGATGCCGCCCGCCGCAATGGGCGTCGCGCTGACCCTCACCCACTGGTCGGACGTACGGCCCTCCGCGGTGATCACCGGTGGGCTGTTCGCCCTGCTGCCGGGGCGGGCCCTGGTGGCGGGCGTGCAGGACGGGCTGACCGGCTACTACATCACCGCCGCCGCGCGCCTGCTCGAAGTCATGTACCTCTTCATCGGCATCGTCGTCGGTGTGCTGCTCGTGCTGTACATGGGGCTTCAGCTGGGGGCCCAGCTCAACCCCGAGGCCGGGTTCATCGCCCACGACCGGCCGGTGGTGCAGATCCTGGCTTCGATGGCGCTCTGTTTCGCCTTCGCGATCCTGCTCCAGCAGGACCGGTCCACGGTGCTCGCGGTGACCCTCAACGGCGGTGTGGCCTGGGTGATCTACGGGGCGATGGCCAGGACCGGCAACATCTCGCCGGTGCTCGCGACAGCGACGGCGGCCGGCCTGGTGGGCCTGTTCGGGCAGCTGTTCTCGCGCTACCGGTACACCTCGTCACTGCCGTTCATCACGGCGGCGATCGGCCCGCTCCTGCCCGGCTCGGCAACGTACTTCGGTCTGCTGGGCGTGGCACAGGGCAATGTGAACGCCGGGCTCGCCTCGCTGTCGACTGCGGCAGCGACAGCGCTGGCCATCGCGATCGGGGTGAATCTGGGAAGCGAGATCTCCCGGCTGTTCATGCGGGTGCCGGGGGCGGTCGGCGGGGCGAATCGCCGCGCGGCCAAGCGGACGCGCGGCTTCTGAGGCTGCCGCCGGTACGGCTCGGCCTCTCAGCGCTTGGCGTGGCGGCCGCGCTGACCGGAGGCCGGGCCTCCATCGGCGGCCGGGCCGTGGTCCTCGCCGCCGCCGGGCGCTGGTTCCTTCTTCGACTTGGAGCGGGCCCGCAGGTACTCGATCGCGATCGGCAGCACCGAGATGAGCACGATCAGGATGAGTATCGCCTCGATGTGCTCGCGCACGAAGTCGATCTTGCCGAGGCCCGCGCCGAGCAGCGTGACCCCGACGCCCCAGAGCACACCGCCGATGATGTTGAACGTGATGAACGAGCGGTAGTTCATCCGGCTCACACCGGCGATGATCGGCGTGAAAGTACGCACGACGGGCACGAAGCGGGCCAGGATCAGCGACTTCGGTCCGTACTTCTCGAAGAACTCGTGTGCCTTCTCGACGTTCTCCTGCTTGAAGAAGCGGGAGTCCGGGCGCTTGAAGAGCGATGGACCGACCTTGCGGCCGAAGAGATACCCCACCTGGTCGCCGATGATCGCCGCCAGCGCCACCAGGGCGCAGACCAGCCCGAGCGGAACCTTCAGCTGGCCCGTGGTAACCAACAGGCCCGTGGTGAAGAGGAGCGAGTCACCGGGAAGGAAGAAGCCGATCAGCAGTCCGGACTCGGCGAACACGATGAGGAGAACGCCGGGAAGTCCGAAGGTGTTGATCAGATAATCCGGGTCCAGCCAGCTCGGTCCGAGCGCAAGCGTATTCAAGGGTCCGGGCTCCTGGATCGATCGATGGTGGCTGCGTGGCCGCTCAAAGCTATCAACGCCGGATGACACCCCCGGGTTCCAGTGCTCCCTGCGGGAATGCACACCGGGCGAACCGGGATAAAACAACCCTCCAGGAGGTGCCACACGATGGGCACTGAGGATAACGACGGCGGTCAGAGCACACAGTCCGGTCAGAGCACACAGTCCGAGATTCCGGTCGTCACCTCAATGACGTACCCAGCCGGTCGAAATCACCGTCGTCGCAACGGCGGTGACTCGCGTGAAGCCTGAGTCCTGACGTGACGTGAGGCACAAGCCCGCAACGCCGCCACCCCGTAGGGGTTACACAGCTTTTGTATCGTTATGGTGATCCGATGGCCACAGATTCACCCAAGGCGGTTTCCGCCGAGACCGCTCTCGCCGGAACCGCTCTCGCCGAGACCGCTCCCATACGTCGGCTGCTGCCCGTCATCGTGCCCGCGCTGGCCGTCGGCGTCGTCTCGGCCCTCGTCCTGCTCGGTGTCAGCGTGCTCGCGGAGAAGCTGCAGGACGTGCTCTGGGTGACGCTTCCCGACGCGCTCTCCATCGGCCGCGACTCCACGCTCTGGATCATCGCGATGCTCACCGCGAGCGGGCTGGTGGTCGGCCTGCTCATCCGGGCGGTACCCGGACACGGCGGTCCCGATCCGGCGACCACCGGGCTGGTCGATCCGCCGTTGGCGCCGAGCGTGGTCCCGGGGCTGCTGCTCATCACGGTCCTCACCCTGGCGGGCGGGATCAGCCTCGGTCCGGAGAATCCGATCACGGCCGCCAATATCGCTCTGGCCTTCTGGCTCGGCCGACGGTTCGCGCCCGGCACACCGGCGATGATGTGGATCCCCCTCGCCGCGGCCGGCACCATCGGCGCACTCTTCGGCACCCCGGTCGCCGCCGCACTGATCCTCTCCGAGGCCCTCGCCTCCCGCGGTCGGCCCGGTGCGCTCTGGGACCAACTCTTCGGCCCGCTCGCGGCGGGCGCCGCCGGTGCGCTCACCATGAATCTGCTGGCCCGCCCCAGCTTCGACCTGCCGCTTCCGGCCTACACCCAGCCGAGCTGGGGCGATCTGCTCCCCGCGGTCGTCATCGCCATGGCGGGCGCGCTGCTCGGCCTTGCGGCGGTGTACGCCTTCCCGTATGCGCACCGGGGCTTCCGGGCCCTGAAACACCCGGTCCTTGCCCTGACCCTCGGCGGACTGCTGCTCGGCCTGCTGGGCGCGCTGGGCGGCAGCCTCACCCTGTTCAAGGGACTCGACGAGGTGATGGAGCTCGCCGCCGACCCGAACGGCTGGTCGGCCGGGCAGTTCGCGGTCATGGCCCTGGTGAAGACGGCCGCGCTGGTGATCGCGGCGACCTGCGGCTTCCGGGGCGGACGGATCTTCCCCGCCGTCTTCGTGGGTGTCGCCCTGGGGCTGTGCGCCCATGCCCTGGTCACGTCGGTGCCGGTGGCGCTGGCGGTGACCTGTGCGGTACTGGGCGTGCTGCTGGCCATCACCCGGCAGGCCTGGCTGAGCCTGTTCACCGCGGCGGTGCTGGTCGGCGACGTGGCGGTGCTCCCGATACTATGCATCGCCTCGCTGCCGGCCTGGCTGCTGGTGACCGGGCGGCAGCAGATGCAGCTGCACGAGGACGGTACGCCGCTGAAGTGAGCCCGCTTGCCGGGCCCCTGGTCCCCGCCGCTCGACGCGCCGGATGTCCCTGCTTTCCGTATCGTCGCATCCATATTGATACGTCTCGATACGTCCCTTCAGGCTCTGCCGGAGGTTTCCGCGATGCCCACGTCCGTCAACGTCGCCGTCATCTACTACTCCTCGACCGGCACCGTCGCCACGATGGCCAAGGCCATCGCGCAGGACGCCGAGAAGGCCGGTGCGCAGGTGCGGCTGCGCAAGGCCGGTGAGCTCGCCCCGCAGGCGGCCATCGACGCCCATCCGGCCTGGGCAGCCAACGCGAAGGCGACAGCGGACATCGCCGAGGCGTCGAAGGACGACATGATCTGGGCGGACGCCGTGATCTTCGGTACGCCGACCCGGTTCGGCAATGTCGCCGCCCAGCTCAAGCAGTTCATCGACACCCTCGGCGGCCTCTGGCAGGCGGGCCGTCTCGCCGACAAGGTCTACAGCGGCTTCACTTCCACCAGCACCGCGCACGGTGGTCAGGAGTCCACGCTGCTCGCGCTGTACCACACGGTCCACCACTTCGGCGGCATCCTCGTCGCCCCCGGCTACACGGACCCGTCGAAGTTCGTCGACGGCAATCCGTACGGCACCTCGCACGTCGCGGGGCAGGGCGACATCCCGGTCGGCGTGCAGACCCTGACCGCCGCCCGGGTCCAGGCCGAACGGGTCGTGAAGTTCACCCGGGCCATCAAGGACGGCCTCGCCGCCGAGAGCTGAACCACCGCCCACCGACAGGACCGTCGCGGGTCACGATGACCGCCGAGAGCCGAGAAGGGCTGTTCGCCGATGCCTCTCCACAAAGGTTCACCCCACGGCACGGAACCGTCGAAGGAACGCCGCAGGCTCGCCCTGAACCCGTTCTTCGGGGAGGCCGACCCGACAGCCGGGATGGAGTTCGCACCTCCCCGACACCGGCTGCCCGACGGGCCGATGCCGCCCTCGACCGCGTACGGCCTGGTCCATGACGAGCTGATGCTCGACGGCAATGCGCGGCTCAACCTCGCCACCTTCGTCACCACCTGGATGGAACCCCAGGCCGGGGTGCTGATGGGCGAGTGCGGCGACAAGAACATGATCGACAAGGACGAGTATCCGCGCACCGCCGAGCTGGAACGGCGCTGCGTGGCGATGCTCGCCGATCTCTGGAACGCCCCCGACCCCTCGGCAGCCGTCGGCTGTTCGACCACGGGCTCCAGCGAGGCCTGCATGCTCGCCGGCCTGGCGCTGAAACGCCGTTGGGCGGCCAGGAACACCGACCGCTACCCGGCGACCGCCCGGCCGAACCTGGTCATGGGCATCAATGTGCAGGTCTGCTGGGACAAATTCTGCAACTTCTGGGAGGTCGAGCCGCGCCTGGTCCCGATGGAGGGCGACCGCTTCCACATCGACCCGCAGGCCGCGGCAGACCTCTGCGACGAGAACACCATCGGCGTCGTCGGCATCCTCGGCTCCACCTTTGACGGTTCGTACGAGCCGGTCGCGGAGCTCTGCGCGGCCCTGGACGCCCTTCAGGAGCGCACCGGCCTCGATATCCCCGTCCATGTGGACGGGGCATCCGGTGCGATGGTGGCGCCGTTCCTGGACGAGGACCTGGTGTGGGACTTCCGGCTACCTCGGGTCTCCTCCATCAACACCTCGGGGCACAAATACGGCCTGGTCTACCCGGGCGTCGGCTGGGCACTGTGGCGCTCGCCCGCCGAACTGCCCGAGGAACTGGTCTTCCGGGTCAACTACCTGGGCGGCGACATGCCGACCTTCGCGCTGAACTTCTCCCGGCCCGGCGCACAGGTGGTGGCGCAGTACTACACCTTCCTGCGGCTGGGCCGGGAGGGCTACCGGGCCGTTCAGCAGGCGTCCCGGGACGTCGCCGTCGGGCTCGCGGAGCGGATCGAGAAGCTCGGGGACTTCCGGCTCCTTACCCGGGGCGACCAGTTGCCCGTCTTCGCGCTGACGACCACGCCGGATGTGCGGGCGTACGACGTCTTCGACGTGTCTCGGCGGCTGCGTGAGCACGGCTGGCTGGTACCCGCGTACACCTTCCCCGCCAACCGGGAGGATCTGTCGGTACTGCGGGTGGTGTGCCGCAACGGCTTCACGTCGGACCTTGCCGAGCTGCTGCTCGAGGACCTCCGGCTGATCGTGCCCGAACTACGCCGCCAGCCACACCCGTTGAGCCACGACAAGCAGGCGGCGACGTCCTTCCACCACTGAGAGCTACTTGTCGTCGCCGGGATCACGGACACCCGTCGCGTACGGGTTCTCCTGCCCCTCGGCGAGCACACCGACGAATGGTTCGCCCTCCCCTGCGAACGTGTACGCCCCGCCCTCGATACGGGCGATCAGCCCGCGCGTCCACTCGGCCCCGGCATCCGCCGAATGGACCCACATGTTCATGATTTCGCCGATGTGGCCGATCGACTCGGGCCCGGCCTCCGGCGTGTAGTACTCGGTGACCGATGCCCGCCAGGCCGTCAGACCGGCCACCCGCTCCTTGAGCAGCGCGATCGCCTCGGACCGCTCCAGGTCGACGATGCCGCCGAGGCCCGCCGACAACACGTCCGGCTTCTGGTCGAACGAGGTCAGCGCCGCGCGCAGCAGCGTGAGGTACTCCTCGTTGCCCTTCTCGGTGATCTCGTACTCGGTACGGGGCGGGCCGCCCGCCGTACTCGGGGCGGTCTCGTGGGCGACCAGCAGCCCCTGCTTCGCCATCTGCTTCAGTGCGTGGTAGACCGACCCGGGCTTGGCGTTGGACCACTCGTGCGCACCCCAGTACTCCAGGTCGTTGCGGACCTGATAGCCGTGCGCCCGGCCGTGCTGACGCACAGCGCAGAGGACCAGCAGCCGGATCGCGGACATGTCACGCAGCCTTTCTATTCAACTTTGACCAGAGTATCCCCCCGCCTCGGCGACCAGCTCCAACGCGGTGCGGCCGTCCAGGGACTCCCGGATGATGTCGGCATGCCCGGCGTGCCGGGCGTGCTCCTCGACGAGGTGGAGCAGCATCCAGCGCATCGAGACCCGGCCCTCCTTGGGGAACCAGGGCCTGTCGGGCAGCGGGAAGGTGTCGTCCATGCTGGGCACGGAGTGGATGAACTTCTCCACCTCGGCCGCGACGCCGTCCCAGAACTCCAGCATCCCTTCCACGCTCTCGTCGCCGACGAGCCGGAAGCTGTCCGCCCAGGTCTCCTCGGTGCGTGATGTCTCGCTCGGCCGCTGCTGGGCCATCCGCAGCCAGTTGAGCTCGGCCTCCGCCGCGTGCTTGAGCAGCCCGGACAGGGAGAGCTCGCTCGCGCTGGGCCGACTCGCCGCCTGCTCCTCGGTCAGACCGATGAGGGAGCGCCGGATCGCGCCGCGCTGCGCCTCGACGAAGGAGAGGATCGCGCCGCGCTCGTCGCCGAACGCTTCTGCGGGAACGTGAGTGACCATGATGTCCGCCTTTGGTATCCGTGCCAGTTTCTTCCTGACACCGACCGAGCTACGGATCCTTGCGGTCGACTTCTGTCCTCAACCCATCGGTGTCAGAAAGGGAATGCCGTCCGGTCGTGCTGGATGGACATCCACTTCTGGGTGGTGAAGGCGTCCACGGTCGCCTCGCCGTTCAGCCGGCCGATACCGGAGGACTTCTCGCCTCCGAAGGCCACCAGCGGATCGTCCTGGACGGTGGAGTCGTTGACGTGGAACATCCCGCTGACGACTCGCTGCGCGAACCGCACCCCGCGTTCGGTGCTACGGGTGTGCACCGCGCCGCTCAGCCCGTACGGGGTGTCGTTGGCGATCCGTACGGCATCGTCCTCGCCGTCGACCGTCACCAGCAGCACAACCGGGCCGAATATCTCCTGGGACAGCAGCGGGGAGTCCTCGGGAAGCCCGGTGAGCACGGTCGGTTCGACGAGATTGCCGCGGGTCCGGCCCCGTACGAGCGCGGTGGCCCCCTCGGCGAGTGCCTGGTCGACCAGGGCGGTAAGGGCCTCGGCCTGGAAGGTGTTGATGACCGGGCCGATCCGGGTCTCCGGGTCGCGCGGGTCGCCGGTCCTCAGCGCAGCCACCCTGGCGGTGAACTTCTCGGTGAACTCCCGCTCGACGTGGCGGTCCACCAGGATGCGGTTGGCGGCCATGCAGACCTGCCCCTGATACACGAAGCGGCTGAAGACGGCCGCGTCGACCGCGTAGTCGATGTCCGCGTCCTCCAGCACCACCAGGGCGCTGTTGCCACTGAGTTCGAGGATCGTCCGCTTGAAGTGTCCGGCCGCGGTCGCGCCGACGTGGCGGCCGACCCGGTCCGTGCCGGCGAAGGAAATCACTTTGGGTACGGGGTGCTCGATGAACGCGTCCCCTATTTCGGCGACATCGGTGATCAGCACATTGAGCAGTCCGGCGGGCAGCCCGGCGTCCTCGAAGATCTTGGCGATCAGCCCGCCGCCGACGACCGGGGCGTTCTGATTGGGCTTGATGACGACCGCGTTGCCGAGCGCGAGAGCTGGTGCGACGGACTTCATCGCCGCCAGGAAGGGGAAGTTGAAGCGGCTGATCACCCCTACGACACCGACAGGCTGCCGGTAGAGGCGGTTCTCCTTGCCATCCACCGGGGAGGGCAGGATGCGGCACCGGGGGCGCAGTGCCTGCTGGATCGCGTCGCGCAGGAACTCCTTGGCGAGGTGCACCTCGTACTCCGCCTTGAGGCGGGTGCCGCCCAGCTCGACGACGATCGCCTCGACGATGTCGTCGTGCAGCTCCTCGGTGATACGCAGGGCGCCTTCCAGGACGCTGCGGCGCTCGTACGGGCCGGTGGTGGCCCAGGACCGCTGGGCGCGCTCGGCGGCGCGGTAGGCCAGGTCGACCTCCTGCGCGGTCGCGATGGTGATCGCGGCGAGTTTCTCCCCGTTGTAGGGATTGAAATCGATGACGTCCCACGAGCCGGTTCCGGTCCGCCACTCACCGTCGATGTACTGGCCGGCCAGCTCGTAGAAGAAGGACATGCGATCCCTTAACTCAGGTGCAGACTCCTGTCGAACCGTCATCGTACTGATGAATCACGTGAGTTGGAGAAGACCACGGAGTAGATCGCGGCTCTCCTCGGGACCCGGGCTGTCCTCGTGCAGTCGCACCATGGCCTTTTCGTACTGCGCGACTTCTTCGGCCTTGTCCAGATAGAGCGCACTTGTCAGCTGCTCCAAATAGACAATGTCCGACAGATCGGATTCCGGGAACCGGAGCATCGTAAAAGAACCGCTCTCCCCGGCATGCCCGCCAAAACTGAAGGGCATCACTTGAAGAGTGATGTTGGGCTGCTCCGACATTTCGATCAGATGCCGCAATTGTGCGCGCATCACTTCACGGTCGCCGTACGGCCGGCGCAACGCCGCCTCGTCCAGTACGGCGTGGAAACGGGGTGCACGCTCGGAGACGAGGGCCTTCTGGCGCTCCAGCCGCAGCGCAACCCGGCGGTCGATCTCGACGGCCGGGGCGTCGCCCATGCCCCGGGTGACGACCGCGTGCGCGTAGGACTCGGTCTGCAACAGACCGTGAACGAACTGAACTTCGTACACCCGGATGAGAGATGCCGCTCCCTCCAGACCGATGTACGTCTGGAACCAGCCGGGCAGCACATCTCCGTAACTGTGCCACCAGCCCGCGACATTGGCCTCGCGGGCCAAGCCGAGCAGGGCATCGCGCTCCACCTCGTCCGTGACACCGTAGAGCGTGAGCAGGTCCTCGACGTCCCTGGCCTTGAAGCTCACACGTCCCAACTCCATGCGGCTGATCTTCGATTCGGAAGCCCGGATGGAGTAGCCGGCCGCCTCGCGGGTGATCCCCCGCGAATCGCGCAACCGCCTGAGCTGCGAGCCCAGCAGGATGCGCCGCACCACAGATCCACTCGACTCGCCTGCCGCCACCGATCCGGCCCTCCCTGTCGCTTCCTGGACACCGGGGCCCCCCAGAACCCCAAGTGCCGGATTCTGCCACCAAAACGCTTCAGTCCGTACTCGTTCGATTACGGAAATGAGAAGACTCCCGGAAAGCTACGAAAATACACGCAGGAAGAAATGACCAAGAACCGGCATGGGCTCGGACAGGCCAGGCACGTGCACGTGCATCTGCCCTTGCATCTGCCCTGCGCATTCGGAACCATGGTCCTCGCGCACCTGCGTGCTCGTTCGTGTTGTGCCGCCGTACCCCCGTAGTACCGATACAGCCGCGAATCCCGGGAGTGCCTCGCATGGGGACGAATGGATCGACGATGCTCGAGCCGTTACGGCAGGGGCTTCCCCCCATCGATCCCTCAGCCGCCTCCGGATCGGCTACCTGCACCCTGCCTGCCCGCTACGAAGCCGTCGGCGGGGCACGGAAGTTCACCAGGACAACGCTGAACGGTTGGGGACTGGGCGAGCGCTTCGACGACGTCGCACTGGTCGTCTCCGAACTCGTGACCAACGCCCTGCGGCACGCCCTGCCCGCGGACACCGCACCGGAGTCTCAGGAACCGCCCGTACGGCTGCACTTGATGCGCTGGAGTTCACGCCTGGTGTGCGCCGTGCGCGACCCCAGCCAGGAGAGCCCCATGGCCTCCGAGGCTGCCGACTCGGCGGAGTCCGGCCGCGGCCTCTTCCTGGTGGAGTCCTTCAGCGACTCCTGGGGCTGGCACCCCTCCCCCGTTCTGGGAGCGGAATACCCGAACACCGCGGCGATACCGCGCGGCAAGGTGGTCTGGGCACTGTTCCGGCTGTCCTGACGACACGTGACCTGCGCGGCGACCGCGCGGGCTGTCGGCAGGTGGCCGGACACCGCCCTGCAGGACGCCGTCAGCCGCCCGCTATGAGGTGGTCGAACTCCCCGTCCTTCACCCCGAGCAGCAGCGCCTCTATCTCGGCCGGCGTATAGACCAGTGCGGGCCCGTCCGGGTGCCGTGAATTCCGCATCGCCACATCCCCGTCGGGCAGTTTCGCGAACTCCACGCAGGATCCCTGGGAGTTGCTGTGTCTGCTCTTCTGCCAGACGACTCCGCGAAGCTCTGTGGCCGCCATGCCGTTGTACACGTGGTGCACAGGACGCTCCCCGAGTTGCAAGGTGCAAGTGTCAACTGTCCCGGATCATAGCTCTGTTCAAATATCCCTGCATGAGCAGATGCATAAGCGGATGCACGTGCACGTGGGGTATTCCCGCGATTACAGGTCCGTACACAGAGACAGACGTACGGGGCACCTGTTTGGCTCCGCCTGCGCCAAGTCGGGCAACCCACCCCGCGGGCGGGCGCGCTGGTGACTTCGCGCGGCCTTTTGTCGACGAGGGGGAATTCCGCATGCACAAAGTCGTGCGATCCCGTCGGGTCTGCCGGACCTGCCGTCCCCTTGGCTGCCCGCTGTAGCGGACCTTCAATCAGCTCGGTCCGAGGGAGGGTTCGGCTTCGACGTCCCGTCCAGTCCCCGGGAGAACTCCTCCAGGGCTTCGAGAAGGAGGCCTGCCCCGTTCCGTACGACCGGGTCCGCCTCCGCTTCGCCCGTCCGCTGCTGCGCGTCCCACTGCGCCAGCGCCTCACGTACCTCCGCCCAGTCCGGTACGCGCCGCTCCCGCACCTCCTTCGCGCCCTGTTCGGTGGCCCGGCGCAGCGCTTCGGCCAGGCGCGCGGCGGCCGGCACGGGAGTGGCGTCGTCGCACGGGAAGTGGGCCTCCAGCAGCATCGCGACCCGGCCGAGCTGTGCGAGGGCGTGCTGGGTTTCGGCGGCGGCGGCGCGGGAGAGGCCGCGGCTGCGTACCGGTTCGTGCTGGGCGGTGGCCAGCGCCTCCTGCCAGGCTACGCGGGCCTCGCGGGTGTCGAGCAGGGCGGAACGGACGTCGTCGTGACCGCGCTCGGCCGGTTCGGCGTACTGGTCGACGACCGAGGCGGCGTACCGCCCGCCCGCCTTCAGCCAGTCGCCGAGCCTGCCGCGAAGCCTCGGGGTCTCCCAGGCCGGGTAGACGGCGTACGAGATCATCGCGAGGAGGCCGCCGACGAGGGTGAGGACGACCCGTTCGAATACGGTCTGCGACCAGTTTTCGCCCGCCATGCCGAGCAGGAAGACGACGTACGCGGTGATGCACACCTGGCCGACCACGTACCCGGTGCGCATCAGCAGATACATCAGCAGGGCGCAGAGCACGGAGAACATCGCGGACCAAGCCACCCCGGGACTGGTGGTCCGGACGATCGCGGTGGCGAGCGAGACACCGACGATCGTGCCGCCGAAGCGGGCCACGGCACGCCCGTACGTCTGGGAGAACTCCGGCCGCATCACCATGAGGGCCGCCATGGGCGCCCAGTAGCCGTGACCGAACGGCAGCGCGGCGCCGATGAGATAGCCGACGGCGACAACGGCGGAGACCCGGACGGCGTGCCGCAGGATCGGTGAACCGGGGCGCAGTTCGGCTCGCATCGCCCGCACGACGACGGGGACCAGTCGCAGGAGGGTGGGGCGGCGGCGGTGCGGGGCGGCGGGCACCTCCTCCCCGGCGGCCTTGATGGTCTCGGCGGCTTTCTCGGCCTCGGCCTGCTCCTCCTTCGTCCCCTCGCCCTCGGCCGTCTCGATGACATCGGAGAGCAGCGCGCCGAGCCGTTCGGCGGCGCGGCGGGGCGGGCCGGTGAGGAGGATGTCGGTGTCGGGGGTCTTCAGCGCGGCGACGGCGGACGGGGAGAGCTTCACCGGGTCGCCGTGGCGGATCGCACGGGCCGCCGAGTCGAGCACGGATCCGGCGGCGGCGAGGAGCTCGCGGACCCGGTCCCGCTCCGGCCCCTCGGACGGGACGCCCATCGCCGGGTCCGCGAGCGAGGCGAGCACCGGTCGGATCCGTTCGGCGACACCGCGGGAGCCACGCAGCTCGGGCGGCCGGTGGCGGGCCTGACGCGGGGTGACTGCGGCTGCGTTCCGGGCCGTCATCAGCGGCACCGGGTCGAAGCCCGCGAGCGGGTCGTGACGCAGCCGGCGGGCGTAGTCGGCCTCGGCGGCCAGGGCGTCGGCGAGGGCATCGCGCTGGGCACCCCATCTCCGTACCGGGAACAGGACGACCAGCGCGGCCTGCACCACACCGCCGAACAGGATCACCGCAGCATGCACGAACGAGTTCGCGACGGAGGTGGGCAGGGTGACCGTCACCAGCATGATCGCTACGTTGGACGACGCGATGAGGCCGCCCGTCGTCCCCGCCGCCCAGGCCAGGCCCGCGAGGAACGTCCAGAGCACCAGAAGGGCCAGGAACAGCGGCATGTGGGCGCCGGTGAGATAGCCGAGCAACGTCGATACGGCGAGGCTCGCCCCGGAGACCAGGGCGAGGACGGGCCGCGGGCGCCAGCTGCGCTGGAACGTGGCGATGGCCGCCTGGAACGCACCGAATGCGGAGCTCGCGGCGACCACCGGATCGAAGAGCGCGAGACCGATCCCGAGGACGAGGGCGAGACCGGCCGCGCCGCGGATCGCGATGAGCGGTTCGAGACGCCGCCGCTCGATCCTCAGCCCCGAGCGAGCAGTCTCCTTCAGCGCCCGGAGCCAGCTCATGCCCAGAGCCTAACCGTAATATCCGATAAGACCCGAGTTATCGGAATTCATAATGCTTCTGAGCTTCTACCGTTTCCCGCGCCTGCCATGGATCTCCGGCCCGTTCCCGCCCATCCTCGCCCGGTCCGCGGCGGCCGTTCCATGGGTCCATCCGTCGAGGTCCGTGGCGCCCCGGACACGCGTGGTCGTGGTCTCGGGGAACATCCGCTCGGCGGCGTCCGTGACAGCCATGTCGCGGGCGGCGAGGACCGGGAGCAGATGGGGTGCCGCCACCCTTGCGGCTTCGGATTCGGTCTCGGCTTCGGCTGCCGCGGTGACGCGGGCGCTGTCGGCGAGAAGCCGGCTGCCCAGGCGCTGGGCGTACGCCATCAGGAAGGACTGCCGGAACGTCTTGGTCCGCTTACGTCCTCCGGCCCGCTGGCCCGCCTCCGCCTTCGTCATCGCCACCGTGCCCTGGACCAGCAGGGAGGTGTACAGCAGTTCCACGGCCTCCAGGTCCGGCTCGAAGCCGACCACTGTGGAGAAGCCGATGTCGCTGTTCCATACCGCTCGACAGCGGTTCGCGGAGGCGATCGCGTCGAGCAGGATCGCCTTCGCCGTCTCGTAAGGGGCATCAACCCCGATCCGGCACGCGCCCGGCGCCTCCTTGCTGCAGGCGCGGGCGGCGAGCAGGGCCTCGTCGATGGAATGCCGGGCCATCAGCTCCTGCGCCTTGGTGGTGAGAGCCTCCGCCTCCTCGGGGAAGCCGGTCGCCTCCGCCTTGGCGAGCAGGGCGCGGATCCGGGTCAGCATCCGGGGTTCGTCGTGCGCGACCGGCAGGTGCGGACCGCGCGGGGAGGTGCCTGGCGGCGGAGCGACCGGTTCGATGGCGGGGATCCTGAGCAGCAGCCGGTAGAGGCTGAGGAGGGCGGAGGCGTAGGAGAAGCGGTCGGGCCGGTTCCGGGGCCGCGCGGCGGGGAGCCCGTCGAGCTGGGGACGCCAGCGGGGCGGCAGCCGCTCGTACCGTCCGGTCTCCGATGCGATCAGCCCGGCGGCGAGGCCGACCGCGGTCTCGCCGAGTTCGCGGCGGACGATACGTACGACATCGGCGGGCTGCCAGCCGCGCTCCCAGGCGCGGCGGACGAACTCCTCGCCGCGTCGGAACAGTTCCGCGTCGGCTGTCGGATCTGCGGCCAGGAGGGAGGCTCCGGTGTCGAGACCGGCATCGCCGTCCGAGTAGAGCGCTGCCGCGAATGCCTGGTCGATCACCTGTTTCATGAGGTCAGGGTAGGCAAGGGCGGGGCGGCCGGGTACGCCTGGCCCCGCTCCGAGGACGGGCTCCGCCGGACGTGATCGCGGGGCACGGAAACGGTTCGACCGAGGAGATGACTTCCCCGCATACATCCGCCGCATACGCGGGCGCCACCGATGCCGGCCTCGCCGTCCGCACCGGTGGCGGTGCCGGTGCAGTGGCAGCTGACGGGCGGGGCGGCCGGGGTGTGTGCGGTGGTCGCTGCCGGGGCGGAGCTGCTGTCAAGAGCGCTGCTCGGCGCCGCTCGACGCCGGCTCGTCGAAGGTCCGGACGGGGTGTACGGGACCGGGTCGGACAGCGCGCTTAGTCCATCCAGCCCCACCCACTGACAATGCGTCTGTTTTCTACCTTTCACCCGCATTTCACGTGGTTTCATCTCGCCATGGAGGCGAATAAGTGATGACTGGAGACCGACAGCAGGACACGAATACACGGGCGATCACATCGCGGCGACGCGTACTGGCCGCAGCCGCACTCGCGCCGATGCTGACCGCCACCGGGCCGGCCGCCGCTCGCGCCGTACCCACCGGGACGACCGGGCCGGGGCACGGCAGGCGGGTCAAGCCGGTGCAGACCGTCCTGGCGGACTGGGCGGGCGTGGCGAGAGCGCTGGGCCGCACCGGCAGCGTGCTGCGCGGAACGACCTACCACACGGCCTTTCCCCGGCGGGACCTTAACGTGATCTCGGACGGCGTCATCGTCACACCGGGGCTCGCGCTGGGTGCGCATGTGGCCTTCGTCCGTTACGCCGACGGCAGCACGATGCTGATGGGCGATGTGGTGGTCACTGAGAACGAACTGCAGTGGGTGACCGACGCCTGGCAGGCGCACGGAATCGAGCAGACCGCGCTCCACAAGCACCTGCTCGCCCAGACCCCCGAAATCTGGTGGACCCACGTCCACGCGCACGGCCACGACGCGGTGGCCCTGGCCCGCGGCCTACGCGCCGGATTCGACCGCACCGGGACCCCGCCCGCTCTCCCGCCCGGCCCGCCGGCTCCGGTCGATCTGGACACCGCCGGGATGGAGGCGGCGCTGGGCGCCAAGGGTTCCACCGAGGACGGGATCTACAAGATCATCTTTGCCCGCCGCGAGACCATTGCGGACGGCCATCTGATCCTGCCCCTCGGCCTGGGATCGACCAGTGCGTTCAACTTCCAGCCGTTGGGCGGCGGCCGGGCCGCGCTCAGCGGTGACTGCGCCATGCGCGCCGATGAGGTCCAGAACGTGCTGAAGGCATTGCGGCGCGGCGGGATCAAGCTCGTCGAGCTGCACAACCATCACCTGGCGGAGGACCCCCGCCTGTTCTTCGTCCACTTCTGGGCCGTGGGCGACGGCGTCGAGCTCGCCCGGGCGGTGCGCCCCGCGGTGGACGCCACCAATGTCGCACCACCCGACAGCCTCTGAGAGGCCGGCCGTTCACTCCGGTCCCGGCGAATGCGCCGAGCCCGCCGTACCGGCCGACCGGGGTCGCTGGGCCGATTGCGCCGGTCCAGCGACCCCGGCTGTCGAATCCGTTCTACATATAGACCAATCGGACCAAAGCGGCGCGTGCCTGCGCGGGTGACCGGGCACCCATGTCCTGTCCAGCCCGCAGATTCCTCGAAACACCCGTCAGATCCCCCCTCTGGAGCTCCGCATGGAACCAGCCGCCGGCGCACGGTACTGCCCGTTCGACTATGCCGAGGCCCTCGAATTTGACCCGGTGCTCAGGCACTTGATGACCGAAGAACCCGTCTCCCGCATCCGGCTGCCGCACGGCAACGGCGAGGCATGGCTCGTCACCGGCTACGACGACGTGCGCACGGTGACCACCGACCGGCGCTTCAGCCGGAGCGCCATCATCGGCCGGAACTTCCCGCGCATGACCCCTGAGCCGATCGTTCAGGACGAAGCGATCAACGTGATGGACCCGCCGGGCAGCAGCCGCCTGCGCAGCCTGATCTCGAAGGGTTTCGCACCTCATCACATGGAACGCATGCGGGTGCGTACCCAGCACGTCGTGGACGAGCTGCTGGACCGGATGGAGGAGCACGGCGCCCCCGCCGACCTCTTCGAGCATCTGGCGGCCCCGCTGCCGCTGACCACCATCTGCGAGGTCCTCGACATCCCCGAGGCCGACCGCGCGCAGCTGCGCGCGCACGCCCGGACCATGATGGACACCACCGTCGAGAACAAGGACAACGCGGTACGCTCCAAGGCCGATCTGCGCGCCTATTTCCAGAAGTTGACGGCCGAACGACGCGCGAACCCGGGCGACGACCTGATCAGCGCGCTGGCCACGGCGCGCGACGGGGACGAGATCCTCAACGACCAGGAACTGACCGTGATGGCCATGGTCCTGCTCATCACCGGCCAGGACACCACCACGTACGAGATCGGGAACATCTCCTACGCGCTGCTCACCAGGCCCGACGAACTCGCCATGCTGCGCGGGCGCCCCGACATGCTCCCGCAGGCCATCGACGAGCTGCTGCGCTTCATCCCCTTCCGCAAGGGGGTCGGCATCCCTCGTGTCGCCACCGAGGACGTGGAACTGAGCGGAGTGGCGATCCGG
The DNA here is from genome assembly GCF_040297265.1 of Streptomyces sp. NPDC001832. Classification (NCBI taxonomy): domain Bacteria; kingdom Bacillati; phylum Actinomycetota; class Actinomycetes; order Kitasatosporales; family Streptomycetaceae; genus Streptomyces; species Streptomyces sp. NPDC001832. The sequence goes on along the minus strand of NZ_JBEOYU010000011.1, from coordinate 106,670 downwards.
GCAGGGGACATCGTCCATGTCTCCTATCTCACGGCCAACCGCGACGGCCGGAAGTTCGACCGCCCCGACGAACTGGATCTGGAGCGCAACGGCCCGGCCCACATGACCTTCGGCTGGGGCGGACATCACTGTCTCGGCTTCCCACTCGCCACCACCGAACTCCAGGTCGCCATCGGGACCCTGCTGGAACGCTTCCCGGCCCTGAAGCTGGCGACACAGGCCGAGGAGGTGCGCTGGAACAAGACATCGATCTGGCGCTATCCCCTCGAACTGCCTGTCACCTGGTGACAGGGGGTCCGGCAACACACTGGGATGCTGTACACGGCCAGTGACGGTCATTGAGAACGCATCGCACCAGGGCGCCCGGCAGCCCGGAACAATCCCGGGGCGCCGGGCGTCTCGCTACGCCCCGCTGCACGCGGCGTCGGCTCGACATGCGGCTCTGATCCGCCTGCCGTAGCGTAATCCCGACGGCCACCCACCCAAGCCGTGGCGGATCAGTATCCGCCCACAAACGGCTAGAACTCAGTCTTCGACGGTCGGCCCGTCCGCACCCGTACGCAGGGGTAACGAACCCGGCGCAGGATCCACCAAAGCTCTGTTTCGCGCGGCACCGCGCGGAGCCGCGGTGACCACTCCCGCGTCGGCTGATGCCCCGTTGTTCCGGGCCCGGCGGTGTGGACCAAAAGTCCGCTAGGAGGAGTTCCATGGCGGTTCTCTGCAAGCCGGCAATCGAGGTTCCCGAGTACATCATCACCAACGAGGAAACCCTGGAGCTGGCTCAACGGTTGCACGGCGACCATCCGCAGCTCGACCTGGTCCTTCGTCTGATCGAACACACCGGTGTGCGGAAACGGCACCTGATCCAACCGATCGAGAAGGTGCTGCAGCACCCGGGTTTCGACGCCCGCAGTATCACCTACGAGCAACAGACCAAGGCCCGGGTGCCGGCAGTGGTACGCAGGGCACTCGACCAGGCCGGACTGGAGCCGCGGCAGATCGACTTGATCATCTACGTCTCCTGCACCGGCTTCATGATGCCTCCGCCGACGGCGTGGCTCATCGACAAGATGGACTTCCGCCCGGAGACACGGCAGCTGCCTATCGCCCAACTCGGCTGTGCCGCGGGCGGCGCAGCCATCAACCGGGCCCATGACTTCTGCACGGCGTACCCCGACGCCAATGCGCTGATCGTCGCCTGCGAGTTCTGCTCGCTGTGCTACCAGCCCACCGATCTGGGTGTCGGTTCGCTGCTGTCCAACGGCCTGTTCGGCGACGGCATTGCCGCCGTCGTGGTCCGCGGCAACGGTGGCACCGGAGTCCGCCTGGAGCGCAACGGCTCGTACATCATTCCGGACACCGAGGACTGGATCTCCTACGCGGTCCGGTCCACCGGATTCCACTTCCAGCTCGACAAGCGTGTGCCCGGAACCATGGAGCCCCTCGCCCCGGCCCTGAACGCCGTCGCGGAGGAGCACCAGTGGAATGCCGGCAAGTTGGACTTCTACATCATCCACGCGGGCGGCCCGCGCATCCTGGACGACCTGAGCCTCTTCCTCGACGTGCCGCCGGAAGCGTTCCGCTTCAGCCGCGCCACGCTCACGGAGTACGGCAACATTGCCAGCGCGGTGGTGCTCGACGCCCTTGGCCGCATGTTCGACGAGGCTTCGGCGCTTGACGGCCACCGCGGCCTGATGGCCGGCTTCGGCCCCGGCATCACCGCCGAGATCTCCCTGGGCTCCTGGACGACGGACTCCAATTGACGCCGCCAGGACCGGGGGGCGGGGGCCGGAGCCACCGGCTTCGGGAAGGGGCCGCGCAACGGCGGCTCACCCCGCACCGGCCGCACCGGCCTCCCGCTGCCCGGACGTCACACGCGCTGGGTCTGGCGCTCCGCCGCCCCCGCCGGAGCGCTACTCGGACGCGAAGTAGCCCGCCACCTGCGGATCACCCACCGGAGCCTGGCGTAGTCGGCCCTCCGGGCTCTCCGCTTTCCCGCTGTTCACCCGTATGCGGCCCCGGCGCAGGTCCCGGAGCAGGTCGCGCGCGCGATCCCTCCCCGAACCCGGCCAGCCCGTGGTCGTAGTGCGCGGGACGCAGATGCTGATGCCGGTGCCGGGCATTGAGCAGATGAATGACGAACGCTGCGATCGCAATCATCGCGAGGACGACCACGACGGTGACCAGGGTCTCCATGCGGTACCGGCCCCCTTCGATGCGCAGGCCGACATAAGGCGGCTCACCGGGAGCCGTACATATCCAGGCTACTCCGCAGACCGGCGCCCGCCCGGGCAGCGGACCTGACCGCCCGGATGCGGAAAGGTCCGGGAAACGTTCCGGCCCGGGCCGAGCGCGGCGCGCACCCGCGAGAAAAACCCCGGGGCACGCCGCGCCCGCCGCGTCACACGTCGTCGCGCAGCCGGACCGCCAAGGAGGTCAGCGGCTCGATCTCCTCGGTGTGGCCCAGGGCGGTCAAACGGGTGACCGCCGCGTCGAGGCGGGCGAGGGCGGGGGCGGGGCGTTCCAGGTAAATACCCTCCACGGCACCCGCGAGACGGACGCACTCAGCCCACTCGTCGGCGCGGTCCCCCTCCGGCCCCGGCTCGCCGAACAGGGCGAGGGCCTTCTCCAGGGCGGCCAGGGCGTCCTCGTACGCACCGGCGTAGGCATTGACCCGCCCGTGTTCGTAGGCCAGGGCGGTGTCCAGGGAGCGGCCGCGGGCCTCGTACTCAGCAGCGCGGGCCTCGTCGGCGATCCGGCCGGCGTCGGCGAGGAAGGCGAGGGCATCGGCCAGGCCGTCGGGGCCCTGCTGCTGGGCCTGAAGGCGGGCGACTTCGCGCAGGCAGTTGCTGAGCTGCTCATAGCGCGGGGCCCTGGCGTGGGCGGCGAGTGCCTGGTCCGCGGCCTCACGAGCCCGGCCGAACTCGCCGGACTCGCCAAGAAGTACGGCCGTCTCCGCGGCGATCATGGCGTGGCTTCCCAGGTCGTCGTCCCAGCCTGCCGACTCGGCCGCGAGGGCGACGAACTCCGCCGCGGCGGCCTTGAGGTCCTCCCCCGCGTGCAGTGCGCGGGCGCGGGTCAGACGAAGCTGGGCGACAAGCCGGTCGTCCAGCTCTCCGGCGGCAACGTCCGGTTCGGCCAGGAGGGAGTCGAGCAAAGCGATGCAGTCCTCGACGCGGCCCAGGTCGAGGCAGAGCTGAGTCGCGTTGCTGTAGGTGCAGAACGCCTCCGTCCGGCTGCCGCGGCGCAGGTCCAGCTCCGCCGAGCGCGTCAGGTGCCGCAGGGCCTCGTCGGGGCGACCGAGGTGCATGCAGGCCTCGGCCAGATCAGCGTGGAGGCGGGCGGTGTCGACCACGTCGGCCGGCCAGTCGGCGGCCAGTCGCAGGCCCTCGGCCAGGTCCGTGTGCGCGGCCTGTGCGTCCTGGAGGCCGAGCTGGAGCCGGCCACGCAGTCCGAGCGTGCGGGGCAGGTGCCAGGCGGGGCCGTGCGCCTTCAGCCGATCGAGGAGGCCGTCGACCTCGGTGACCGCGGCGGGCAGGTCGCCGGAGACGGCGTAGGTGCTGGCCCGCAGCAGCAGGGCGCCGGAGATCTGCCCCACGACGTCGTGCCGGGTGGCGAACGCGTGCAGCAGGTCCATTTCGGCAAAGGCCGACGTGACGTGCTCCTCGCTCCTCGACGCCTGCAGGCGCATGCCGAGTGCGGTCGCCCGCAGCCGCAGCAGGCGGGCCTCATGGTACGGGGCGAGGCCGGGTGTCTCCTCGTGCAGGCGGACCACGGACGCGTGGGCGGCGGTCAGCGCGGCGGCCTTCGCCTCGGCTCCGTCAGCACCCTCCGCGGGGATCTCGGCGGCGGCGAGCAGGGCGCAGGCGCGGGCGAGCGCCGCGTCACCCGGCGCTCCGGCGTCGTCGTACAGGCCCGCCGCCTCCTCGTGGAGAGCGACGGCGACGGCGAACTCGTCCTTCTCGCCGGCCCGGCTCGCCTCGTCGGTCAGCAGGTCCGCGCGCAGCTGTATGAGCGGGCCCACGGACGGGTCGTCGGGGTGGGTGTAGTCGCGGGCGGCGACAAGCGTGCGCAGCTGCGCCCAGCAGGCCTGTGCGCCCGGGTGACCCTGCTCACGCAACGCCCGTGCCTGGCGGATGAGTTCGGGCAGCGAGGCCGGGACAGCAGCGGTCGTACGGGGGGCGGGCGCGGCAACCGGGGCGGCCGGGGTCACGTCGTCGAGGCTGCGGGTGCGCAGGGTCAGTTCCAGCGCGTCCAGGAGCGGGGCACGGTCGAGGCGGGCCCTGCGGCGGTCGGTGTGGGCCGTGGTTCCGTTGCGGGTGTCGAAGCGGGCGGCGAGGTCGTCGGCGCGCCCCCGCACCTCGGCGCGCAGGCCGGCCACCGTCCAGGTGCGGCCCGCGTATCCGGCGGCGGGCAGCTCGCCATGGCCGAGGAGCTCGACTCGCTGGAGGAGGACCTCCACGCTGGTGAGGAAGTCGAACAGGTCCAGCGGCGACTCCACATCGTCGAACAGGTTTCGGTTCTCGGCGAGCAGTTCCAGGCCGCGTGCCTCGTTGCCGGTCAGCGCGCAGAACTCCAGGTGCCGGCCGACCTCTCCGGACATCGAGGGGTTGCGGCGGCAGCCGCGGTAACCGGCGAGGTGCAGTTCGCGGGCCCGGTCGATGCGGCCGGTGCGCAGCAGGGGCAACAGCGCGTACGAGACGGAGCGGGCCGGCTCCTCCTGGCAGGATTCCTTCCCGGCCAGGACGGGCTCCCAGGCGCCCAGCGCCCGCTCGTCGTCGCCCGCCGCGAGGTGGTACAGGGCGAGCTCGCAGATCTCGCAGGCCTCGCAGTCGCTGAGCCGGGTCCGGGGGCGGCCCGCCCACAACTCGTAGGCGAGGGTGGTGTCCTCGCCGACGTGGGCGGCGAGCTGGTACGCCTGTCCGTAGTAGGGCTGGAGGCCCAGGCCGGCCTTCTCGTACCGGTCGCGCATCTCCGTCAGCCACTGGCGCAGGCTGGCCAGCGGCATCTCGGGCAGCGCGCGCAGGGCGTTGGCCACCCACTTGAACCGCCAGAACAGCATGTGGCGCCGGTGCTCGTCGAAGACGTCGGGCTGCTCGTCGAACAAGGTGAGCAGGCGGGCGAAGACGACAGGCGACTTCCGGGGCTCGGAGCCGTAGGTGTACGCCTCCTGGAGTTCGAGGAGCGCGTCGACGAGCGGGACGGGCTGCGCGAACTGCTCGGCGGCGTCCACAAGTTCCTCGGCGGTGACGGTGCGGGTGCGGCCGTAGGGGCGCCGGTCGTTCTCCTGGAGCGCCTGGTACAGCTCGTCGGTGGTCTGGGGTGCGGTCGGCATCGTCAGCTGTCCTTGCGCAGGGCGTGGGCGAGAAGGTCGAGGAAGGAGCGGTTGATGACGCTCGATTCGGCAGGCCGGAGCGGGCGCCGGGACAGCAGCGCGGCCTGCCCGTAGAGGGCTTCGACGCTGGTGCGGGCCAGCTCGGGCTCGTCGATGGCAACGGCGGCGCGGACCAGCGGGTTGAGCTGGTTGAGGATCAGTTGGGCCCGCGGGGCCTCCTGGCGCAGGGCGCCGAGGATGTCACCCCACACGCCGCCCTCCTGCTCACGGGCGAGCTGGGAGCGAGTGCGCTCGTGCCGGGCCTCGCGGCTGTCGACGAGAAGGGCGGGGGCGGAGGCGGGCTGGAAGGTGCGCAGCGCGACGTCGCAGTCGAAGAAAGCGAGGGCGTCGCGGGCCAGGGCGAGGTAGGCCACGGCGGCCAGTTCCGTCTCACGGTCGACGGGGTCGAGGTGGGCGGTGAGAGTCGCCGGGTCGAGGTCGGCGACGCTGACCTCGGACCTGATCTCGGGCAGCCGGTGGACCAGTTCACGGTCGTATGTGTAGCCGCCGTTGACGACGCCGAGCCCGGCGGCCGAGGCGATCGCCGCGACCTGCCGGAACTCCTCCACGCTCGACGTCACGAGCACGGTGCGGTGGGTGCGCGCGAACTCGTCGAGGGTGGTGTGCCCGTCGGTGGTCTCGAACGGCAGCCAGGGCAGCAGCATCCGCAGGATCTCGTCGTCGTGCACCGCGAGCGACTTCACGGCCAGGTGGTGGGCCTGGAGGAAGCGGGCGAGCAGGTCCGGGTCGCTGGCGGCGGCCCGGGCAATCCACGCGCGCAGCCGCTCGGCGAGGGCGTCGCGAACGGCGGCGAGTGTGTCGTCCTCGTACAGGGCTTCGCGGGACGCCGTCGGCCGCAGGCTCTCGGCGTCGACGACGCAGCGGACGAAGAACGCCCACTCGGGCAGGATTTCCGCGGCCTGCTCGGACAGCAGCATGCCCTTGACGTGCACGCGGTGGCCGTGGCGGCGCCCGGCCGGCACCGCCTCGGGCAGCACGCACGCGATGCCCTTCAGGCCTACGGCCGGCAGGTCCAGCTCGATGGCGTCCAGCGGCGCGAACCCGAAAACCTCCTCGCCGTACGCGGCCAGCGCGCGGGAACGGGCTCCCGGGGTGGGGTACGTACGTGCCCAGGGTGCGGGCTCAGGGTTGATGGATGCGCCCGTGCCTCCCGTGCCGTCGTCAAAGGTCACCGGGTGGCGCAGCAGGGAGCCGAAGTGCCGGGCCAGCGTGTGCACCTGCACCGGCCGGGTCCACTCGCCCGTGTCGGCGCGGGGCGTCAGCGTGACGGTGGTACCGGGCCGGGGGCGGGCGGATGCGGGCAGGGTGCGGACGGTGTAGCTGCCGTCGCCGCGTCCCCGCCACTCCACGGCGGGCGCGTCGGGGGTGCGGGCGGAGCGGCTCAGGACGTGGATCTCGTCCGCGACCAGAAAGCAGGAAAGCAGGCCGATTCCGAACTGGCCTATGAAGTCGGCACGTTGCTCGTCGATCCTCCCCCAGCCTCGAACGAGCTCGGCCGAGGGGACCCCCACGGCACGCTTGCTGCTACGGCCGATCGTGGCGAGGAAGGTGTGCACGTCGGCCTCGGTGAGACCGACGCCGTCGTCCTCGACGCTTACTACCGAACCGTCGGCGTACAGGCGGATGCCGAAGGCGTCGGCGGGGGCGTCCGGTTCGAGGCCGTGCCGGGCGGTCAGCGCGTCCACCGCGTTCTGCAGGAGTTCGCGCAGGTAGACGCGAGGGCTGGAGTAGAGGTGGTGGGAAAGGAGATCGACGAGGCCGCGCAGATCCACCTGGAAGGTGCGATCGTCGCCGGCCGGGGTCGCTGTGGTGTCGGGCAAAGTCATCGGGCAGTCCGAACTGGGAGGGGCGGCAGGTGGCGGGAGGGACCGGGATCGGCGTGCGCTCAGACGCGGCGGTGGCGGCGGGCGAACTGTTTCTCGGGCTCCGCGAAATAGGCCCAGGGCCAGCGGGTGTAGGCGCCGTCGAGCGCCTGGAAGACGCGCCGGACCGTGTGGCGCTCACCAGCCAGCGACAGCGCCATGGCGAACATGTTGAAGTCGTGCTGCCATCCCGGACGCGACGCATAAGCGGGGTGGAGGATGCTGTGGTCGGCCGCGTCCCGCAACTCTGCCTGGATCTCGGGAGTTTTGAGGCAGTCCGCATGGTCCGACTCGACCCAGTCCTCGATGTGCGCCATGGCGATCACGCAGCCGAGCCGGTGCCCCTGCGGGGCACGGGCGAGCGCGTCGCGGGCGAACGCCATGGCCTGGCCCGGATCGCCGCCCCAACGGGGCTGCAACTGCGACAGCCATTCGAGGTGGGGCGCCAGGTCCAACGGTTCGCGGCGCAGGGCGGCATCAAACCGGGTCTCGTTGATGGCAGGGCCCAGCGACATGCCGCGGCCGGAGGTGAGGAGGCGGCACCAGGGCGTGACCCACTCCGGCCGCAACTCGGCAGCCTCGAACAGCTGCTCCTCGGCGATGTCGAGCCGCTCGTGGAAGACCCGCCACTGCTCCTGCGTGACGTTCACGGCGCGCGCGGCAGTACGCGCCTCCCAGCCCCAATTGATGTAGCGCGCCCCGGATATCAGCAGGGCCGTCGCCCGGTGCTCCTTGTCCTCCTCGACGGCCCGGCCTATCCAGTCCTGCACACCGTCCAAGTCGGCCAGCTGACCAAGAACTTGGTGGTCGCGACCAAGATCGAAGGGGGCCAGCGCCGCCTTGACCGCCTCCCAGTCACCCGCGTCGGCCGCCTCCACCAGCGCGAGCACCCGCTGATCCCCGAGCGCGCGCAGCGTGTACATCCCGTTTTTCTGCCTGCGCGGAACAGGCAGGGCGTGCGGATCCGCCGCCGGTCTCTCCCCACGCCCGCCGAACAGCTTGCCGAACATACCGCGCCCTCCCCTGGTCCCGCATGATCGTCCGGTGCAGCATAAGCTGCCCCACCGACATCGCTCCCACAGGGCGTTCACGAGTGCTTCACGAATCCGGTGACGAGGTAGATCCCGGTGACGATCTCGAGGTCGTCGTACTTCCAACGCGGTCTCCGCCTGATCATCCGGGTCATTGTCGTGGCCACCGGGTTGCGCGCCCATCGAACCGCGATCGGCGTCGATGATCTTGTGCTCGACGAGCCAGTGGACGCCCCCGGTAATCAGGAACTCCTTCAGGACCTCGTCGCGACGATCATGCAACGGCCCCTGCCACCTGGGCAGCACCGCGTATTCGCCGTGTTGCCGCCGCGAGGCGCGGCGGCCGGTCCCGGTGGGATGGGGAAGGGGCGGTTTTCGGCCGGGCGGCCGAAGGGCGACGTAAGTTCTCGGCCGGTTCTGTATTACGGTGCTGGAATTCACAGGATCTCGCTGGGGGAGGAGCGTTGAGCGCTCGGATTCTGGTCGCCGAGGATGACGAAAAACAGTCTCGGCTGATCCGGATTTATCTGGAACGGGAGGGCAATGCGGTGCAGGTCGTGGCCGACGGTCGCGCCGCATTGGAGAAGGCGCGGTCGATCCGGCCCGATCTGATCGTGCTCGACGTGATGCTGCCGTACGTCGACGGACTCGACGTGTGCCGCATCCTGAGAACCGAGCCGGGCACCGAGGACGTCCCCATCCTGCTGCTGACCGCCCGCACGACCGAGGAGGACATGCTCCTCGGGCTCGACCTCGGCGCGGACGACTACCTCACCAAGCCCTACAGCCCGCGCGAACTGACCGCGCGGGTACGGGCGCTGCTGCGGCGGGCCAAGAAGTCAGCGTCGGCCGGGACGACGCTGCTGCGGGTCGGCGAGGTGGAGCTGGACACCGCGCGGTTCGAGGTCCGGGTCGCGGGCCGGCCGGTGGCGCTGACCTCGAAGGAGTTCTCCATCCTGGAGTCGCTGGCCCGCGAGCCCGGGCGGGTCTTCACCCGGGCCCAGATCATCGAGCGGGTCTTCGGCTTCGACCAGGACGTGCTGGAGCGGACTGTCGACGCGCACGTGATGAACCTGCGGCGGAAGCTGGAGGCACCGGGGCGCCCACGGCTGCTGGAAACGGTGTACGGACGGGGCTACCGGCTCGCGGATGAAACCTGAGCGGCTCCGGGGTGCCGGCGTTCGCGGCTTCGAAGCGCCGGGACCTGAGCGGTTCAGAGGGCCGGGACCGGGCGCGCGCCCAGGACGATGGTGAACGTCGTGCCCACCCCGACCGTGCTTGCCACGTCGATGGTGCCCTGGTGGTCGGTCACGATCTGCCGGGCGATCGACAGGCCAAGACCGCTGCCGCCGGTTGCCCGGCCCCGTGACGCGTCCGCCCGCCAGAAGCGGTCGAAGAGGTGCGGCAGGTGCTCCGCCGGTATCCCCTTGCCGGTGTCCCGCACCTCGACGACGGCCAACTCGCCGCGCGGGACGAGAGCCAGCGTCACGCGCCCGCCGGACGGCGTGGCGCGCAGCGCGTTGCCGACGAGGTTGCCGACGACCTGGCGGAGCCGGTCCGCGTCAGCGGTCACGTACACCGGGTGCGGGGCCTCCACCTCCAGCGCCACGCCCGCCGTCCCGGCGTGGGCGCGGTGCGCGGTGCGGGCGGCTTCGAGGAGGTCCCGCAGATTGACCTCGGAGCGGTGGTAGGTGAGCGCGCCGACCTCGGCGAGCGCGAGGTCCTGGAGGTCGTCCACGATCCGTTGCTGGAGCAGCGCCTCCTCGTGGAGCGAGTCGAGCAGTTCGGGCGTCGGCTCGACGACCCCGTCCCGCAGGGCCTCCAAGTAGCCGCGCAGGTTGGCGAGCGGGGTGCGCAGCTCGTGCGCGATGTCGCCGGTGAGGCGGCGCTGGCGATCCTCGCCGGCCTGGATGGAGTCGGCCATGCGGTTGAACGCCCTGCCGAGCTGGGTGATCTCGTCCTGCCCGGAGACCGGCACGCGCCGCTCCAGATCCCCCTCGCCGAGCCCCTCGGCGGCGAGCGTCATGGCCCGCACGGGCCGCAGCACGGCCCGGCTCAGCAGCAGCGCCCCGAGGATCGCGGCGAGCGCGACCCCGACAGCGACGGCGACGGTGGGGGCGGCGGCGATCGTGGGCGGGGACTCGTCCTGGTACCCGAGGCGCACTTCGAGGCGGGGTGGGGCGACGGAGGCGGTGCGATCGTTGAAAACGCGCTGGAGGCAGGGGACGAGCGGCTGGACGGTCTCGCATGCCTTAGCCGCGGCCAAATCCCGGGCTCGCTGCGGATCGCGGGCGGGCTGCGGCTCCTTGCACTGGGCTGGCCGGCTCTCGACGGCGACCACGGGGATGCCCATGCGGTCGGTGCGGGCCGTCACCTCCGCCCCTGCCCGGGTCAGGCACGCCGCGTCGGCCGCTGCCGCGCGATATCCGACGATCGCCACCACGGTCAGCTTCTCGACGGTGCTCGGCACCAGGCCCTGGTCGAACCGCAGCACCGGGCGCGGGTCGACCAGAACCGGGGGCTGGCTGCCCAGCGGGCGCGGCTCGCGGCCCGCGAGGGTGTCAGAGTCGGCGAGCAGGACGCCGGTCTCCGTGGCGACCCGGACGCGCTGCCCGGTGTCCCTCGACAGCGCGCCCACTGCCGGTGCGAACCCGTCCCAGGTGCCGTGCGCGAAGCCGTACGCGCGCAGCTCGCCGATGACCCGGGAGACCTCCTCCTGGTCGGCCGCGACGGCCTCCTGCACCTGCCGGTTGGCCTGCCGCAGGGTGAGCCAGGCGGTGGCGGCCGTGGCAGTCACGGCGATCAGCATCAGCACACCGAGCACCCGAAGTCGGAAGCTCATCGCGTGCTTCCCACCCCGGACTTCAGGACGTGTGCGCTCAACGGGACTCCTTCGGTCGGGTTTCCCAAACTACGGGACGGTCGCTGAGCTGCGGGGATGTGATCCACAAGAGCGTGGAATCAGCCAATGCGCCTCAGGAATGACGGATTTTCATTCAATTCACTTTAGGTCACTCAGATACGGAAAGTGGCCACTCGACAGCGGAACGATTTCTTCAGGCCCGTCGGCGGGCGATCGTACTTACGCCACTCGCACTCCGGTTGGTGCGAAGGCCGCTGCATTTCCCCTGGGTTCCGTCAGGTTCCTGGGTGCAGCGCTGACGAACGACACTATTGGGGGTTCCAAATGAAGCGTCGACTCGCAGCAATTCTTCCCGCCGTCGCCATGGCCGCCCTGGCCGTCCCGATGGTCGCCGCCACCCCGGCCGCTGCGCACGCCAACTGCGGCACCGGCGCCTCGGACAAGGACGGCGGTTCGTGGGGCAAGTGGGCCAACGGCGCCAACGAGCGCAGCGGCTCCAGCACCAGCTGTGGCATCAACGGTGTGGCCTACTCGACCCAGACGCTGGACTACCACTGCTACACGGTGGGCAACGACGGCTACAGCTGGACGTACCTGCGCAACGACTCGACCGGCGTCTACGGCTGGGTCCGTGACGACCTGCTCAGCAACGGTGGCAGCTACACCCCGTGCTGATGCCGCGCGAGCGCTGAACACCTCGCGGTAAGAGCACATCAGGGGCGGTCTCGTACGAGGCCGCCCCTGCCTCGTACGGCAATGGCATCGCGAAGGAGCTCCTGAAGTTCCGACTTGCAGCCCTCATTCCGGCGGTCGCGGCGATGGGCCCTGACCGTCCCGTTCACCCTCACCACTGCCACACCGGCCGCCGCGCACACCGGGCAACCGGGCTGGATCCATGACGACGTACTGCCCGACGGCGGCTCGTACGTGTACTGCGGCTTCCGACCCCGCTCCAGGCGCTGTCCGGGCTCATGTGCCGGACAGCGCCTCTGTCGGTGACAGCCTGCTCGCCCGGACCGCCGGGTACAGACCGGCGATCATGCCGATGAGCAGCGTCGAGCCGATGCCGGCCGCGCTCGCCCAGGCCGGGACGACCGTCGGCCAGTCCCGGCTGAAGGCGTACCCGGCCGTGATCAGCGTCCCGAGCACGGTTCCGCCGAGGCCGCCGATCAGCGACAGCAGCAGGGACTCCGTCACGAACTGGGTGCGGATCTGGCCCTTCGTGGCCCCCAGGGCCCGGCGCAGACCGATCTCCGGCCGGCGTTCCAGGACCGAGATGACCATGGTGTTGCCGACGCCGACCCCGCCGACCAGGAGCGCGACGCCGCCGAGGCCGAGCAGCAGGCCGGTGAGCGCTGACTGGGTCGCCTCGCGGGCCGCGAGCGCGTCGGAGGGCCGGGAGATCTGCACCTCGCCGGGCTTCGCGGGATTGGCCGTGGCCGGGAGCACCGCCCGTACCGACGTGACCTGGCTGTCCTCCGCCCGGACGTAGATCGTCGACGGATGCCCGTCGAAGCGGAGGTACGTCCTGGCCGCAGGCCAGCCGACCAGCGCGGCGCTGTCGAGTTCCGGCGCGAGCGGCACCTGATAGAGGACGCCCACCAGCGAGAACCAACGGCCGCCGAGCCAGACCCGGGTACCCGGGGTGTACACGTCGAGCCGCTGCGCGGCGGTCGCGCCGAGCACGACGGCCGGGTACTTCTCCGTCGCGGAGTCCAGCCAGCGGCCCTTGCGGACGTGGCCGCCGACGGCCGGGAGCAGGTCGGAGCCGGCCGCCAGGACGTCGAGGGAGCCGGTGCGGCCGATGGCGATGCGGTCATTGCGGTAAATGTGCGCCCCCGTCGACCCGGTGGCGGCGACCTGCTGCACGGGCGGGACCCGCCCGATCATCGCCACGGACTCCACGGGGAGCTTGGCCTTGGCGCCGTCGAGAGTCTCTCCCGGGGCGACCCGCAGCAGGTTCGTGCCGAGTGCGTCGAGCCGGCGGTCCACCTCCGCCTGTCCGGAGCCTGAGATGCCGACCACCGCGATCATGGCGGCGACGCCGATGGCGATGCCGAAAGCGGACAGGAAGACCCGCAGCGGGCGGGTCCGCAGACCGGTGCCGCCGAGCCGGACGACGTCCGCGGGACCGAGCCGGGCGGCGCGCAGCCTGGCCTGCGGCCGTGACGGTTCCCGAGCCCCGACGGCCGGGGACTCGGGCGTCAGTGCACGGATCTGGACGGTCTCGGGGTCCGCCTTCCGGCTGTCCTGCCTGGAGGAGTCGGTCGTGTGGTCCGTCACCGGGGCGCCCCGATCGTCGTGCTCTGTGCGATGTCGGCGACCAGACGGCCGTCGCGCATCTCGATGCGTCGTGGCAGCTCGGCGGCGATCTCACGGTCGTGGGTGATGACGACGACGGTCGTGCCTGCGGCGTTCAGCTCGCGCAGCAGGGTCAGCACCGCCGCGCCCGACGTCGAGTCGAGGTTGCCGGTCGGCTCATCCGCCAGCAGCACCGACGGTTCGCCGACCACGGCGCGGGCCACGGCGACGCGCTGGCGCTCGCCACCGGAGAGCTGATGCGGGAGGTGGTGGACGCGGTGGCTGAGCCCGACCCGTTCCAGGGCGGCCGACGCTTTGGCCCGGCGCCGGCGCATGGGCACGCCCGCGTAAAGCAGTCCGTCCGCGACCGAGTCCAGTACAGGGACGCCCACGGCCAGGTGGAACTGCTGGAAGACGAAGCCGATCCGGGTGGCCCGCAGCGCGGAGACCTCCCGGTCCGACAGGCTCGCGACGTCGTGGCCGTCGACGAGGACCCGGCCCGCGGACGGGCGATCGAGGCTGCCCATGAGGTTGAGCATGCTCGACTTGCCTGAGCCCGACGGGCCGACGATCGCGACCAGTTCGCCCCGCTCGATGTGCAGGCTCACGTCGCGTACGGCGGCCACGCCGCCCGGATAGGTCTTGGAGACCGCGTCGAACTCCACGACAGTCGTCGCATCGCCGCTCACTCGGGGATCCTCACCTTCATGCCCTCGCGGACCGCGGCACCGCTGACCTCGACGTTGCCGTCGGCGAACAGCCCGGTCTTCACAGCGACGAATCGGCCGTCCGCGGTCTCCAAACCGTGTCCGCCCTCGGCGAGGGCGACGAGCGCGGAGACGGGGACGGTCAGCGCGTCCTTGACCTCCTTGCCCACGTACTCGACCGTGACAGGTCCGCTCTCCAACTGACCGACGGCCTTCTGGTTTTCGATGGTGACGGTCACCGGGATCGTGGCGGGCCGGTCCAACCCGCCGCCCTCGCCTCCGCCGCCGCCCCCCTCGGGCGCGGTCGCCTGCTTGCCGATCGCCGCCACCTCGCCCTGCACAGGGTTGCCGTTGGGCAGCTTGACCGCGACGCGCGCGCCGCGGACAGCCCAAGCGGCGTCTGCGGCGGAGGCGTTGACGGTCACCTTACGGGCCGTTCCGGTGTACGTGAGGGTGTTCTCCCCGACGGCGGAGCCGAGCCGGGTGCCGGGCTGGCCGATCCGTACCTTGCCCGCGGAGTAGATGACGTCGCCCACATCGACCGTGCCTGTCTGGGCCACACCGAGCGACTTCTGCCAGCGCTTGACGGCGTCGGCCGTGCCGCTCGTGAACTTCTCGTCCACGGTGAAGCCGGTGTAGCCCAGGGCGGCGAGATTCGTCTCGAACTGCATGACATCCATGCCCTTGAGCTCGCGCGGCGCCCGGGAGGAGCCGGGGTCCCCCCCGGTTCCGGTGCCCCCCGGCGCCGTTGATCCAGAGGGATTCGGGGACTTGCCGTCCCCGCCTCCGTCACTCTGCTGCTGCTCGTCCGAGTTCCGATCGTCGGAGCCCTGCTCGTTCTCCTGGGCTGTCAGCCCCAGGGACCGGTACATCGGCAGGCTTCCGTACATCAGGACCACCGGCCGGTCGTCGACCCGGAGCAGCTCGTCGCCGCGCTCGACCGTGGCGCCTGTCTCGGGCAGCCAGGTTACGGTTCCCTGTGCCTTGATGGGCAGCGGAAGCTCCGTACCGTATCCCAACTGGCCGTCTACCGTGGTGCGTTCGGTCAGCGTCACCCGGGTCACCGAGACGAGGGAGCCGGACCGGGGTGGGGCGCTCGGTTCCTCGTCCTCCCCGCCGCCGAGTCCGAGCGCGCCGACCACGGCGACCGCCGCCACGACGACCACGGTGGAGGCGATCAGCGCCGTACGCCGACCCCGCCTGCCGCGCGGCGGCGGCGTGGAAGCCGTTCCGGGCTCGTCATCGATATGCGTCACCGTCTCGGCCATCGTCAGCCCTTGCCCGCCGGCGGGTTGGTCGGGGCGCCGATGATGGGTGCGCAGGTGCGCGTCGCGCGCTGCGCACCGGCCGAGCTCTGGTTCCACTCCGGCGCACCGGAGTTGTTATCGCCGCCGTAGCCGTCGGGGCCCGGGTCAGGGAAGTCCGGGGCGCCGTTCTTCTGCATGCACTCGGCGTATTCGCGCTTGGCCTTGATCTGCTCGGGAGTGAGCTTGGGCCGGTTGGCCGCCTCGACGCTCTCGGGGACGGCGGGCTTCTTCGCGGAGCACTTCTTCGCCGCATCAATGAACTTCGGGTCTTTTTTGAGGGCGAGACCCTGACCGGAGAGGTCGACCTGCCCGGTCTCGTCCGGGTCGGGGACGTCGACGCCGTTGTCGCGCATGCACTTCACCCACTCGCGCTGGCCCTTCACGTACGCGGCCAGTTCGTCCCCGCCGCCACCCCCGCTGCCGCCACCGGTTGCCCCCGCCGAGGCGGACTTGTCGGCACCGCCCGCCGAAGGAACCTTCGCACCGTCGTCGTCGTTGCCGCAACCGGTCAGCGCGAAGGCCAGGACCGACGCCGTCGCGGCCAGTAGTACCCGGTTCATCCTCATCGGTTCTCCCGCTCCTCCTGTCGCACCCGGCCGCGGGTGCGGCAGGCAGGGTGACCGTAGGCCGGAGGTCATGAAGAACTTTTGAAGAACCTGTCACGCGATCATGCGATCCTCTCGTCTCCGCCCGTCGCCCAACTGGCCCCGCACTGTCGCCGCGAACCGCAAGGGGCACGCGACCATCGGCGCCCTGGCGCCGTCTCCATTCCTGCCACAGGTGGGCAGGAGCGCCGCCGAGGCGACCGCGAAACTGGTCCCCCTTCAGCGCAAGGCCGAGGCCGAGAAGGCGGCACGTAAGGCCGCGAAGAAGGAGAAGGCTAAGAAGGCCGCAGCCGAGAACCTGGCAGGGCCAAGGGCGGCAAGCCGAAGAACAAGGCGAAAGCCCAGGCCAAGGCGGACAAGAAGGTCGCGCGCCGAACACCCAAGAAGTAGGTCTCTGAGCGGCTCCGCTCACGCATCGCTCACGCAAGCAAAGTCACAGCGTCTGTGACGCGTCATGCCCCGAGCAACAGAAAACCCCAGGTCACAGGTTATGTGACCTGGGGTTTCTCTGAGCCGCCTTCGGGATTCGAACCCGAGACCTACGCATTACGAGTGCGTTGCTCTGGCCAACTGAGCTAAGGCGGCACACCCTGTCGCACCATGGTGCGATCAGCAGCGTCGCCAAGTCTACACAGTTTCCGGGGGTGCTCCGTACCAGCCCTGCCCTGCCCCGTTTCCGCAGGTCAGTGGCGGGCCGGACGGACTCAGGAGCACTGCTTGCCCTCGCTCGGCGGGGTGCCGTCAAGGAGGTAGGTGTTGATCGCCGTGTCGATGCAGTCGCTGCTGCGGCCGTACGCCGTGTGGCCGTCGCCGCGGTAGGTGAGGAGGATGCCGGAGGAAAGCTGGCCGGCCAGGGACTCAGCCCACTTGTACGGGGTGGCCGGGTCGCGGGTGGTGCCGACCACGAGGATCGGGTCGGCGCCCTTGGCCTCGATGCGGTGGGGGGTTCCGGTGGGGCGGACCGGCCAATAGGCGCAGTTCAGGGCGGACCAGGTGACGGTCCTGCCGAAGACCGGGGACGCCTTCTCGAAGCTGGGAAGCGCCTGGGCGGCGGCATCGGCGTCGGCGAAGGCGGGCGGCAGATCCAGGCAGTTCACCGCGGTGTTGGCGAACATCAGGTTCGTGTACCTGCCGTTCGACCCGCGTTCGTAGTAGCTGTCCGCCAGTGAGAGCAGGCCGGAGCCGTCGCCCTTCTTGGCGGCGGTGAGGGCATCGCGGAGCTGGGGCCAGGCCGACTCGTCGTACATGGCGGCGATGACTCCCATGGTGGCGAGGGATTCGGTGAGCTCGCGGGAGGTGCCGGTGGGAATCGGCCTGGTATCGAGGCCGGCGAAGAGCTGCTTCAGGCGGGCGGCCGCGTCGGCGGTGGAGGTGGTGCCGAGCGGGCAGTCCGCCTTCTTCACGCAGTCGGCGGCGAAGGACTGGAACGCCGTCTCGAAACCCGCGGTCTGGTCGCGGTTCGCGTCGACCGCCGGGAGCGACGGGTCCATCGCCCCGTCCAGGACCATGCGGCCGACCCGGGCGGGGAAGAGTTCGGCGTACGTCGCACCGAGGTAGGTGCCGTATGACGCCCCGACATAGTGCAGCTTCTCGTCACCGAGCAGGGAACGCAACATGTCCATGTCGCGGGCCGTCTCGACGGTGGAGACATGCGGAAGGATCTCGCCCGAGCGCCGCTCGCAGCCGCTTGCGAACTCCTTGTAGGCGTCGCTCAGCCTGTCGACCTCGGCTGCGTCGTCCGGGGTCTGGTCGACCTGGGTGTAGGCATCCATCTGCGGACCGGTGAGGCATTCGACGGGCTCACTGCGGGCCACTCCGCGCGGGTCGATGGCGACCATGTCGTAACGTGCCCGGACCTGGGCGGGGTAGCTGATGGCGGCATAGCTCTGGAGATAGCCGATGGCCGAACCGCCGGGGCCGCCCGGATTCACCAGGAGGGAGCCGATCCGCTTGCCCGGTCCGGTGGCCTTCGCACGGGCGACGGCCAGCTTGATGTCGCCGCCGTCCGGCTTCGCGTAGTCCAGGGGCGCCCTCATCGTCGTGCACTGGAACCCCTCGACGCCGCAGTCCCGCCAGTTCAGCTGCTGCGCGTAATACGGCGCGAGCGCGGCGGGGCTGGATGGGAAGGACGGCGAGGCGTTCGTCGAACTGCCGCTGCTGCACCCGGAGATGAGGAGGCCGGCGGTGCCGAGCACGGTGGCAAGTATGCGGAGCGGGCGCCTGGTGTCCATCCCCGGAGCGTAGTCGCCGCGTGACGGCTCGCCCGCTTCTCTGCTCGTACGGGTGAAAATGCAATCTAAGCAGTAACGGCCTGGTGCACGATAGAGAGTGGATCAGGCCGTAATAGGCAGCGGTGACGGGCTTTCTGACAGGCAACGGCGACGAGCGAGTGGCATCAGCCCGCGCGCAGCGCCATCGTCATCGCCTCCACCGCGAGCAGCGGCGCCACGTTGCGGTCCAGCGCGCGACGGCACGCGATCACCGCCTCTATCCGGCGCAGGGTGCGCTCGGGCGTGGAGGATCGGGCGATGCGGTCGAGGGCGTCCTGTGCGTCCGCATTGGCGATGGCGATGCGCGAGCCCAGCTGGATGGCCAGAACATCGCGGTAGAAACCGGTCAGATCGGTGAGCGCCAGATCGAGGCTGTCTCGCTGGGTGCGGGTCTTGCGGCGCTTCTGTCTGTCCTCCAGTTCCTTGATCACCCCTGCCGTGCCACGCGGCATCCGCCCCCCGGCGGCGGCGCCGAGGGCGGCCTTCATTTCTTCCGTCTCCTTGGCGTCGACCTCCTCCGAGACCTGCTTGGCATCATCGGTGGCGGTGTCGATCAGCTCCTGGGCGGCCTTGAGGCAGCCTCCGATGTCCTCGACCCGCAGCGGGAGCTTGAGCACGGCGGCGCGACGCGAGCGGGCCTTCTCGTCGGTGGCGAGGCGGCGGGCCCTGCCGATGTGGCCCTGGGTGGCGCGGGCGGCGGACGCGGCCCGCTCCGGATCGATGCCGTCGCGCCGGATCAGGACATCGACGACCGCGTCGACCGGGGGCGTGCGCAGCGTGAGGTGACGGCAGCGGGAACGGATGGTGGGCAGCACGTCTTCGAGGGAGGGTGCGCAAAGCAGCCACACCGTGCGCGGCGCGGGCTCCTCGACCGCCTTCAGCAGGACGTTCCCCGCGCCTTCGGTGAGCCGGTCGGCGTCCTCCAGGACGATGACCTGCCAGCGGCCGACGGCCGGGGAGAGCTGGGCGCGGCGGACCAGCTCTCGGGTCTCCTTCACACCGATGGAGAGCAGATCCGTACGGACCACCTCGACGTCGGCGTGTGTACCGATGAGGCTGGTGTGGCAGCCGTCGCAGAAGCCGCAGCCCGGTGCGCCGCCCAGGGCGCGGTCGGGGCTGGTGCACTGGAGGGCGGCGGCGAATGCGCGGGCGGCGGTGGAACGGCCGGCACCCGGCGGGCCTGTGAACAGCCAGGCGTGGGTCATCTTCGACCCCGAAGGCACTGGTTCCCCCGCAGAGTGGGCGGTGACCAGCGCATCGGCGTCCCGGGCGGCGGCACCGAGCTGTTCCTGCACCCGGTCCTGGCCGACCAGGTCGTCCCATACGGTCATGGGTCACTGCCCTTCCGGTGGTGCGCGGCTGCGCGGTGGTCGTGCGATGCGGCCGCGCGGCTGTGATGTCGCTGCTTGTCGATCCGGCTTCCCCGATCCGACTCCCATTGTGGGGGACGGGTCTGACAATCCCGGCGGTCCGGCTGCTGGGCGGGCCCGCCCAGCAGCCGTCGCGGATCAGCGGCGCGGGCGGCGTCCCCGGCCCGAGGTTCCCGAGCCCTCGTCGTCGCGATGGTCGCCCAGCAGCTCGTCCGCCAGTGTCGGCAGATCGTCCAGCGGGGTCTCCTCGGCCCAGTCAGGACGGCGCCGGCCTCGGCGCTCCTGCTGTTCCGAGCGCTCCTGACCGTCCCAGTGGTCCTGAACCGGCTGCGGGGCGACCGCGGGCGAGTCGCTGAACTGCGGTAGCTCGCGCGTGCGCTCGTTCTCGCTCTCCCGGGCGGAGTCCGCCGGGCGCTCGTCGCGGAA
Organism: Streptomyces sp. NPDC001832; assembly: GCF_040297265.1. NCBI lineage: Bacteria > Bacillati > Actinomycetota > Actinomycetes > Kitasatosporales > Streptomycetaceae > Streptomyces > Streptomyces sp. NPDC001832. Next base: position 86,533 of record NZ_JBEOYU010000011.1, on the reverse strand, counting down.
GATGCCCCTCGGAACCCGGTCCGCCGGATTCGCGTCCCGAGCATCCCGGGCGTTGCGTTCGTCGCGTTCGTCGCGTACCGGAGGAAGAACCGCCGTCTCATCCGCGGCGCCCTCCGCGCCAGGGCGCCCGGACCGGTCGGAGGGCCGGTCGTGGACCTTCGGAAGCATTGCCGTCTCGGCCTCGTCGAAGGGCGAGGGCGGGCTGACCGGCGAAGGCACCGGCTGCGTCACATCGTTCGGGTTGACGATCGGTGTCGACACCGTGATCTCGCTGTCCGGTACGGACTCCGCCGCAGCAGCCGCCTCGGCCTCGGCCTGCCGACGGGCTTCCTCGGCCCGCAGCAACGCCTCCTCGGCCTTGCGCTGCTTCTCCAGCCGCCGCGCCTCGGCCTCCTTGCGCAGCCGGGCCTCCTCCTCGGCCTGCCTGCGCAGCCGGGCCTGCTCTGCCTCGCGGGCCGCTTCCTCGGCCGCCAGCCTGGCCCTCTCCTCCTCGGCCAGACGCCGGGCTTCCTCGGCTCGCTGCCGGGCCTCCTCCGCCTGGCGTTCCGCCTCGCGCCGGTGTGCCTCCTCCAGCTCTCGGCGCTTACGCTCCTCCTCCTCGGCGCGGAGCCTGGCGAGCTGTTCCTGCCGCTCGCGCTCCAGCCGCTCCTCCTCGGCCTTGCGGGCCGCCTCTTCCTCGGCCTTGCGCCTGGCCTCCTCCTCGGCGGCCTTGCGCGCTTCCTCCTGGGCCTTGATCTCGGCCTCGGAGAGCGGAAGGAGCTGGTCGAGCCGGTGGCGTACGACCGTGGTGATCGATTCCGGATCCTGGCCCGCGTCCACCACCAGGTAGCGGGTCGGGGCGGCCGCGGCCAGTGTCAGGAAACCGGACCGTACCCGGGCATGGAACTCGGGCGGCTCGGACTCCAGCCGGTCGGGCGCCTCGGTGAACCGTTCCCGCGCGGTCTCCGGGTCGACATCCAGCAGCACCGTCAGATGCGGCACGAGTCCACTCGTCGCCCAGCGCGAGATCCGGGCGATCTCGGTCGGAGAGAGATCACGGCCGGCGCCCTGGTAGGCGACGGACGAGTCGATGTAGCGGTCGGAGATGACGATCGCGCCGCGCTCCAGCGCCGGACGCACGACCGAGTCGACGTGCTCGGCACGGTCGGCGGCGTACAGGAGTGCCTCGGCCCGGTTGGAGAGCCCGGCCGACGACACGTCGAGCAGGATCGAACGCAGCCGCTTGCCGACCGGGGTCGCGCCCGGCTCGCGGGTGACGACGACTTCGTGGCCCTTGGCGCGGATCCACTCAGCGAGCGCCTCGACCTGAGTGGACTTGCCGGCGCCGTCGCCGCCCTCCAGGACGAGGAAGAAACCGGTCGCGGCGGGGGCGACGGCCGGGTCGCCACCGCGCAGTGCCTCGCGCAGATCGCGGCGCAGCGGCACTCCGGAGCGGTCGTCCGTCTTGGCGAGGACGATCGCGGCGACGGGCAGCAGCAGTGCGCCCATCAGCATCAGCGCGAAAGCCGCTCCGCCGTGGGCGAAGACGAAGTCGCCGGAGGCCAGCCGGTGCTTGCCGATCGCGGCGGCCAGCAGCGGGCCCGCGAGTGCGCCGAGCGCGATGAGGACCCGTACAACGGCCTGGAGGTGTTCGGTGGTCCTGGCCCGGCGGGACTCCTCGGTCTCCTGGTCGACCAGGACATGACCGGTGCCGGCGGCGACACCCGCCGCGTATCCGGCGAGCACCGCGATCATCAGCACGGTCGCCGTGTCCGGCACGAGCCCCATGGCAAGGAGCGCGATGCCCGTGACTGCGGTGGCCAGCGCGAGCATGCGGCGCCGCGACAGTGCGGGCAGCACCTTCCCCGCGGTTCGGATGCCGACGCCCGTGGCGCCGGTCAGGCCGAGGATCAGCAGGGCGAAGGTGGCGGGGCCGCCGCCCAGGTCGGCGGCGTGCAGCACGGCGACGGCGGCAGCGCCGGCAATGGCTCCGGCGACTGCGGCCGAGGCCCCGACGATCAGCGGTACGGATCCGGTGCGGCCCTTGTCGGGTCCGCTACCGACCGACGGCCGGCGCAGCCCCTCCAGCGGCGAGCGCGGGCGAGGTGTCTGCGTACCGGGCAGTTCCAGGAAATACACGGTGGAGATCGAGGCCGAGAAGAGCCCGGCCGCGACGTACGAGCCGAGGGCCGCCTGGTGGAACGAGAACCACTCCAGGCCCGAGCCCAGCAGGTTGCTGATGAGCGTGGCGGTCAGCAGGACGACCGCGGCGACCGGAATGGCGGCGAAGTCGGTACGGATGGAGAGCCGGCGCAGTGCGTCGAGGTGGTCGGGCAGCGGGCGCACCACGGCGCCTTCGGGGGGCGAAGCGGGCAGCAGCGCGGGGGCGGCACCGTCCTTCGCGACCGTCCACAGGCGTTCAGCTGCGCCGACGACGAAGACGGTGATGAGGATCATCATGAGCGCCTGGTCGGGCATCCAGTCGATCCACAGCGGTGCGACGACCAGCAGCGCGAGCCGCAGCCCGTCCGTCCCGATCATCAGCCACCGCCGGTCCAGCGGTCCTCCTGGCGCGGTGAGCGTCGTCAGCGGCCCCAGAAGTACGGCTCCGAAGAGCAGGGTGGCAAGGACCCGGGCGCCGAACACCGCGGCGACGGCAAACGCCACCCCTCGGTACCCAGCTCCGAATGAGCCCTCAAGGACCGCCGCTTGCAACGACATCAGCACCAGCACGAGAAGGGCGAGTGCATCGCCGATACTGCCGACGAGCTGGGCACTCCACAACCGCTTCAGCGGGGGAACACGCAACAAGGCTCGTACGGCACGCTCGCGTGAGTCTGCGGCAAGTGTGTCGGAGGTGGGGCTCACGACCGTTGACTGCTCGGCTCGCGTCATCCGCCCAGCCTATCCGGAGCGATGGGGTCCCCGGAGGCCCCGCCCGAACATATGGGCGTCCGGGGGGTGGGGTGCGCAGGCACTTCCAGCCCCCTGAGACGCGCAAACGCCGGAAAGGCTGGAAAGTCCAGCCTCTCCGGCGATCGGTCGTACGGTCAGTCCTCCACAGACGCCGCGGTCGTCTTCTTCGCCGCAGTCGCCTTCTTGGCGGTCGTCGTCTTCTTCGCGGTGGTCGTCTTCTTCGCCGCGGTCTTCTTGGCTGCCGCGGTCGTCTTCTTGGCCGCCGTCTTCTTCGCCGTCGTCTTCTTCGCGGTCGCCTTCTTGGCAGGCGCCTTCTTCGCCGTCTTCTTCTTGGCGGGCCCCTTGGCGCGCTTCTCGGCGAGCAGCTCGTAGCCGCGCTCCGGCGTGATGGTCTCGACGCTGTCGCCGGTCCGCAGCGTCGCGTTGGTCTCGCCGTCGGTGACGTACGCACCGAAGCGCCCGTCCTTGACCACGACCGGAGCCCCGCTCACCGGGTCGGTGCCCAGTTCCTTCAGCGGCGGCTTGGCGGCGGCGCGGCCGCGCTGCTTGGGCTGGGCATAGATCGCGAGGGCCTCTTCGACGGTGATGTCGAAGAGCTGTTCCTCGGAGGTCAGCGAGCGCGAGTCCGTGCCCTTCTTCAGATACGGGCCGTAGCGGCCGTTCTGCGCGGTGATCTCGACGCCGTCGGCGTCCTCACCGACGACACGCGGCAGCGACATCAGCCTGAGCGCGTCGGCCAGCGTCACCGTGTCCAGCGACATGGACTTGAAGAGCGAGGCGGTCCGCGGCTTCACCGCGTTCTTGCCGGTCTTCGGGGTGCCCTCGGGCAGCACCTCGGTGACGTACGGGCCGTAACGCCCGTCCTTGGCGATGATCTGGTGCCCGGTGACCGGGTCCGCGCCGAGCTCGTAGTCGCCGCTCGGCTTGGCCAGCAGCTCCTCCGCGTAGTCGACGGACAGCTCGTCGGGCGCCAGGTCCTCCGGCACATCCGCGCGCTGGTGGCCCTCGGCCTCCTTCTCGCCGCGCTCGATGTACGGGCCGTACCGCCCAACACGCAGCTTGATGCCGTTGCCGACCGGGAAGGAGGAGATCTCCCGGGCGTCGATCGCGCCGAGGTCGGTGACGAGGTCCTTCAGGCCACCGAGGTGGTCGCCGTCGCCGTTGCCCGCGGCGGAGGCCTCGCCACTGACGGCGTCGTCGCCCTCGCCGAAGTAGAAACGCCTCAGCCACGGCACGGCCTGGGCCTCGCCCCGCGCGATGCGGTCGAGGTCGTCCTCCATCTTCGCGGTGAAGTCGTAGTCGACGAGCCGCCCGAAGTGCTTCTCCAGCAGGTTGACCACGGCGAAGGAAAGGAAGGACGGGACGAGCGCCGTGCCCTTCTTGAAGACGTAGCCGCGGTCCAGGATCGTGCCGATGATCGAGGCGTATGTCGACGGGCGGCCGATCTCGCGTTCCTCGAGCTCCTTGACCAGCGAGGCCTCGGTGTAGCGGGCCGGCGGCTTGGTGGCGTGGCCGTCGACCGAGATCTCCTCGGCGGACAGCGCGTCGCCCTCGGCGACCTGCGGAAGGCGCCGCTCACGGTCGTCGAGCTCGGCGTTCGGGTCGTCGGCGCCTTCGACGTACGCCTTCATGAAGCCGTGGAAGGTGATCGTCTTACCGGACGTGGAGAACTCGGCGTCGCGGCCGTCGCTCGCCCGGCCGCCGATCTTGACGGTGACGGAGTTACCGACCGCGTCCTTCATCTGGGAGGCGACGGTCCGCTTCCAGATCAGCTCGTAGAGCCGGAACTGATCGCCGGTGAGGCCGGTCTCGGCAGGGGTGCGGAAGCGGTCGCCGGAGGGGCGGATCGCCTCGTGCGCCTCCTGCGCGTTCTTGACCTTCCCGGCGTACGTGCGCGGCTTGTCCGGCAGGTAGTCGGCGCCGTACAGCTGCGTGACCTGCGCCCGGGCAGCGGAAACCGCAGTGTCCGAGAGGGTCGTGGAGTCGGTACGCATATAGGTGATGAAGCCGTTCTCGTACAGCTTCTGCGCGACCTGCATGGTGGCCTTGGCCCCGAAGCCCAGCTTCCGGCTCGCCTCCTGCTGGAGGGTCGTCGTGCGGAACGGGGCGTACGGGGAGCGGCGGTACGGCTTCGACTCGACGGACCGTACGGCGAACGTGGCGTCGGCGAGCGCGGCGGCCAAGGCGCGAGAGTTCGTCTCGTCCAGGTGCAGCACCTGGCCGGAGCCAGACTTCAGCTGCCCGTCCGGACCGAAGTCACGGCCCTGGGCGATGCGGCGACCGTCGACCGCGCTGAGGCGGGCGGCGAGGGCTGACGGGTCAAAGGCGCCCTCCCGTCGCCCGCCACCGCCCTCGGTCGAAGTCGCTCCGCTCCCCCCGATCCCGGTGCGGCCGGTGGCGAAAGTGCCGGTCAGGTCCCAGTACTCGGCGGAACGGAAGGCGATGCGCTCGCGCTCCCGCTCGACGACGAGACGGGTCGCCACGGACTGGACGCGGCCGGCCGACAGGCGCGGCATGACCTTCTTCCAGAGGACCGGCGAGACCTCGTAGCCGTAGAGACGGTCGAGGATACGGCGTGTCTCCTGGGCGTCGACCATGCGCTGATTGAGCTCGCGCGGGTTGGCGACGGCCTCCTGGATCGCGTCCTTGGTGATCTCGTGGAAGACCATCCGGTGAACCGGGACCTTGGGCTTGAGTACTTCCTGCAAGTGCCACGCGATGGCTTCGCCCTCGCGGTCCTCATCGGTGGCGAGGAAGAGTTCGTCGGACTCGGCAAGGAGCTGCTTGAGCTTCCTGACCTGCGCTTTCTTGTCCGCATTGACTACGTAGACGGGCTGGAAGTCATGCTCGACGTCGACGCCGAGCCGACGGACCTCGCCGGTGTACTCGTCGGGGACCTCTGCGGCGCCGTTCGGCAGGTCGCGGATGTGCCCGACGCTCGCCTCGACGACGTATCCGGGGCCGAGGTAGCCCTTGATCGTCTTCGCCTTGGCAGGCGACTCGACGATGACGAGTCGGCGGCCGCCCTGTGCGGTCTCGCTGGTCGGGGACAACTTCGCTCTTCTCTCCGGTCGGCACTCAGTGGGCATCGGGTCAGCGCGATGACGCTACCGATGGTGCTGTCGCTGCGGAGTGTGACGGTACAACCCGCCCCCGTGTCAAACGGCAAAAGCCCGCAACGGCCACTCGAACGGTAACCCGACTTCCGCCATTCCTGCCGCCCGGACTGCCCGGTCCGAGCGGCACACGGCCGCTGCCTGCGGGTTTCTGGTCGCCGTGGCGGCACTGCGGGCATCGGCGGTGAGAGGCGGACGGTCCGGGCGTGTTCCCTGCCACTGCCCGCCGTGCCCTGCGGTTCCCTGCCGGGTCCGGCAGGGAGTGGATCAGATGCGGGTGAAGCACCACACGCCGAGGACGAGAAAAAGTACGCCGAACACAGTGGCGAGAGCGGCGGAGGCGACGGGGCTCACACCGTGCGCCACCGGCGCGCGGTGCAGCACGCGCACCCCCGTCCACAGCAGCAGCGCGGCGCCGAACAGCGCGAATGCTGCCCCGGCGAAGACCGCGGGTCCGCTCTCCACGTCCGTACGCCTCCCTGTCCCTGCTCGGCCGGGGCCCGCGCCATCCGGTCTCAGGGGGAGGCTGCCACCTCAGGGCGTCGCGCACGCGAAGCCCGAGTGAATGGCCGGATTCACGCAGCTGGGGAGCGCGGGACCGAGGTTCCGGGGCAGCGCCTGGCCATGAGCCAACCGGAATCCAGGTCCCCCGCCGCGGACCGTCGGCGGTGAGCGTGAAGACGGTGGTGGCGAGCTCGTTCATTACATACGGCAGCACGCGCCCGAACCGGAACGGAGCCGGTGACGAAGGCAGCCGTGATAGCGGGGCCGGCAGCCTCCCCACCACCGGGCCAAGACGGTGGTGGGGACAGAGCCAAGCCATCAGCTCGCCGGCGGCACCGGCTCCAGGAAGCCCTCCTCCACCAGCAGGCGGATCGCCTGCGGGGTGCGGTCACGCAGCAGCACGGCGTCCTCGTTCATCAACTGAGCGATCGCGTCCAGGATCCGGCCCGCGGGCAGCGTCCCGTCGCACACGCCCGCGAAGCCGGCGCCGACGGCGTCGACCTTCGTCGCACGGCGCATGCCGCGGTTCTGGCGCAGCACCACATGCTCAGGGTCCTCCGCGCCCGGCAGCCCGACCTGCTCCTGCACGACCTCGGCGGCAAGGGTGAAATGCCCGGCCAGGAGCGCCGCGTCATCCTGTTCACGAAGGTAGTCCTGGCGGGCGAAGTGGGCCTGGACGGCCGGTCCGAGCGGCTGCTCCACCGCGTGCGGCCACTCCTCGATCACGACGGACGGGTTCCCGGCGGCAGCCGCGGCGGACTTCCGCAGGGTGATCCAGCCGAAGCCGATGCCCTTGGTCTTGCGGGCCTCGAACTCGTCCAGCCAGGCGTCATACCGCGCGGCGTACTCGGCGGGGTCCGTGCGGTGGTCGCCGCTGTCGCGCAGCCACAGCTCCGCGTACTGCGTGACGTCCTGGACCTCGCGCTGCACGATCCAGGCGTCGCAGCCGTGGGGCACCCAGGAACTCAGCCGGTTCTGCCACTCCTCACCCTCGATGTGCTGCCAGTTGGCGAGGAAGTGGGCGTATCCGCCTTCGTTCAGCCGGTCGCCCGACTGCTGCACCAGGGTCCGGCACAGGTCGTCGCCGCCCATGCCGCCGTCGCGGTAGGTGAGGCGGGCGCCGGGTGAGATGACGAACGGCGGGTTGGAGACGATCAGGTCGTACGTCCCGGTTCCGACCGGCTCGTACAGGGAACCCTGGCGCAGCTCGGCCGGGGCGGCGCCGGACAGGGCGAGCGTCAGCCGGGTGAAGTCCAGCGCACGCGGGTTGAGGTCGGTGGCCGTGACCCGGGTGGCGTGCTGCGAGGCGTGCAGCGCCTGAATGCCAGAGCCCGTACCGACATCGAGCGCGGAGACGACAGGCGTGCGGACGGTGATCCCGGCAAGCGTGGTGGACGCCCCGCCGACTCCGAGGACCACACCCTCCTCGCGCGAACCGATGCCGCCCGCGCCACCGACCGCGCAGCCCAGGTCGGAGACGATGTACCAGTCCTGCCCCTCGGGTCCGCTGTACGGGCGTACGTCGACCGTGGCCCGCACCTCGTCGCCGGTTTGGATAACCCAGCCGTCCTCAAGGCACTCGGCCAGTGGGAGCGCGGCACGGGCCCGCTCGTACGGGACGGGGTGCTGGAGCAGGAAGAGCCGCACCAGTATCTCGAGCGAGGAGTCGCCCCGGGTGGCACGCAGCGCCGGAACGGTCTCGCTGCGGGCGAGCGCGGCGTAGGCCGGCGCACCGAGCAGGTCGAGGAGCCCGTCGGCGGTGAAGGCAGCGGCGAGCAGGGCTTCGCGGAGCCGGGGCGAACGGTCGGGCGCGGGAAGACTGGTCGTACTCACCCGCCCATTGTGGCCGCTCCCACCGACAACGGCAGCGGCCCGGCGCCCACCGGGGCCGCCGGGCCGTCCGTACAACCGCTGCCTCCGCGCGGTTACGACTTCTGGCCGGGCGAGGCGGAAGGGGAGGCCGGTTTCGGGGAGGCGGTATTCGGCGGCACCGAGGCCGTCGGCTTCTGGCAGCCCTTCTGCTGCGCCATCGCGGTGCCGACCTCTCCGGACTGGAGCTTCCTCAGCGCATCGTCACCATTGGTGCTGATCTTGTTCAGCTCGTCCGCGATGCCCTTGAGACCGTCGGCGAACTTCGCCTGGTCCTTCGTGTCGAGGGCGTCGACCTTCTTCTGCAGGTTCGCGTACGCCGCGGAGGATGCGTTGAGCTCCTTCACGGCCTCTTTATGCGTGGTCTCGCCACCTTCGACCGGCGGCGCGCCCGCCGAATCGACAGCTGAGCCCAGCGCCTTGTACGCCTGCGAGATCTGCTGGAAGGCGGCCGAGTCGGTCTTCTGGACATCGGCGGGCTTGCTGTTGTCTGCGGTCTGCTGCTGGATGGCGGCGTTGGCGTTCGCGATCTTCTGCAGTTGGGGCTGGACCTGGTCGCAGACCGTCTTGGCCCAGGCGTTCACCTTCTCGCTGTTGTCGCTGCTGCAGGCCGACAGCGTAAGTACCAGTACCGCACCACCGGACAGCGCGGCCGCAAGCTTCTTGTTCACCGGATCGGTCCCTTCCAAGGCTCTCGGCCCCGGAACTTACACGTCGAGCGCCCTCCATCCGGATGCCGGACGTCCGATGAGTGACCTTTTGTAGCCATTTGCACCAAGAGAAGTGAGGGAGATACAACTCACCCACACGGCCCTCCGGACGTTGGGACACCTGCACGAGCAAATCCACGGACGGGCTGCCGACCGACGTTACGGACGCCAGCGCACGACCGGGCGGACGGCATGAGAATGCGTCGCCCGCCCGGTCGTCGAGCCGAGGCCGACTACGTGCCGTCGGCCCCATCTCGCCGCCGAATCATGAAACAGCGGCCTGGTCGGCCGATTTGGCGGGTCCCCCGCCACTGTCAGCGGGGTTCCTCTCGTCCCCCACGGCGATCCGGCGCCGTTTGGAGGCGTAGACCGCGCCGATGATGACGGCGACAGCGAGCACCGCAACCACTGCCCGTACGCCGACGCTCGCGTCCTGCCCGTAGCTGAACTGCACCACCGCCGGGGCGATGAGCAGCGCGACCAGGTTCATCACCTTGAGCAGGGGGTTGATCGCCGGTCCCGCCGTGTCCTTGAACGGGTCGCCGACCGTGTCGCCGATGACGGTCGCGGCATGGGCCTCGCTGCCCTTGCCGCCGTAGTGACCATCCTCGACGAGCTTCTTGGCGTTGTCCCACGCGCCACCGGAGTTGGCGAGGAAGACCGCCATCAGTGTGCCGGTACCGATGGCGCCCGCAAGATACGAACCGAGCGCCCCGACGCCGAGCGTGAACCCGACGGCGATCGGAGCCAGGACGGCAAGCAGGCCGGGCGTGGCAAGCTCACGCAGGGCGTCCTTGGTGCAGATGTCGACGACGCGCCCGTACTCCGGCTTCTCGCTGTAGCCCATGATCCCGGGATGCTCGCGGAACTGCCGCCGTACCTCGTAGACCACGGACCCGGCGGACCGGGACACCGCGTTGATCGCCAGCCCGGAGAAGAGGAAGACGACCGCGGCACCGAGGATCAGGCCCACCAGGTTGTTGGGCTGCGAGATGTCCAGGCTGAGTGTCATCTCCCCGGCCTTGGCCCCCACGCCCTCGACCGCCGTGGCGATCGCGTCGCGGTACGAGCCGAAGAGTGCCGACGCCGCCAGGACGGCGGTGGCGATGGCGATGCCCTTGGTGATGGCCTTTGTGGTGTTGCCCACGGCGTCCAGGTCGGTGAGGACCTGAGCACCGGCGCCCGTGACGTCACCGGACATCTCCGCGATGCCCTGCGCGTTGTCGGAGACCGGTCCGAAGGTGTCCATGGCAACGATGACACCGACGGTGGTGAGCAGCCCGGTCCCCGCCAGGGCCACCGCGAAGAGCGCCAGCATGATCGACGTACCGCCGAGCAGGAATGCCCCGTACACGCCGAGGCCGATCAGCAGCGCCGTGTACACGGCGGACTCCAGACCGATGGAGATACCGGCGAGTACGACGGTGGCCGGACCGGTCAGCGAGGACTTGCCGATGTCCCTGACGGGCCGCCGGTTGGTCTCGGTGAAGTACCCGGTCAGCTGCTGGATCAGGGCGGCCAGCACGATGCCGATGGCGACAGCGACGAGGGCGAGGACCCGTGGGTCGCCGCCGTGCGAGGTGATGGCGCGGTCGGTGACGCCGTCCAGATCCGCGTACGAGGACGGCAAATAGACGAAGACGCTCACGGCCACCAGGACGAGCGAGATCACCGCGGAGATGAAGAATCCGCGGTTGATGGCGGTCATTCCGCTGCGGTCGGCACGCCGCGGGGCGACAGCGAAGATTCCGATCATCGCCGTGACCACTCCGATAGCCGGGACGATCAGCGGGAAGGCCAGTCCGGAGTCACCGAAGGCAGCCTTGCCGAGAATGAGCGCGGCGACGAGCGTCACGGCGTACGACTCGAAGAGGTCGGCCGCCATGCCCGCGCAGTCACCGACGTTGTCGCCGACATTGTCGGCGATGGTGGCGGCGTTGCGTGGGTCGTCCTCCGGGATGCCCTGCTCCACCTTGCCGACGAGGTCGGCGCCGACGTCCGCGGCCTTGGTGAAGATGCCGCCTCCGACCCTCATGAACATGGCGATCAGCGCGGCGCCGAGTCCGAAGCCCTCCAGCACCTTGGGCGCGTCTGCGGCATAGACGAGGACGACACAGGAAGCGCCGAACAGCCCGAGGCCCACGGTGATCATGCCGACCACGCCACCGGTACGAAAGGCGATCTTCATCGCCCTGTGCGAAACAGCGGTGAGATCTTTTTCGGGTTCACCTTCCGCGGGAGTCGCCTCACGCGCAGCAGCAGCCACACGGACATTACTGCGTACGGCCAGCCGCATCCCGATGTATCCGGTGGCCGCCGAGAAAAACGCACCCACCAGGAAGAACAACGAACGGCCCGCGCGCTGCGACCAGTTATCGGCCGGAAGCAGCAGAAGCAGGAAGAAGACCACGACGGCAAAGACGCCGACAGTACGCAACTGCCGAGCCAGATAGGCATTCGCGCCTTCCTGGACTGCGGCCGCGATCTCCTTCATACGGTCGGTACCCTCGCCGGCCGCCAGCACCTGGCGCACCAGCAGTCGGGCGACGACCAGCGCGGCGATGGCAACGGCTGCGACGGCGACCACGATGACGCGATTGTCATCAGTGAGTACCGCGGCCGCGAGAGATGCGGGCCGGCCGGAAGGTGCGGAAAGTGCGGAATCGTGTGTCAGTCCTGCCAGTGGGATGTTGAAGAACTCCGCCATACGTCCTCCTTGACGCTCAGCGCTCAAGACGTGGACGGATTGTAGGGAGCGGGAGCTGATCAAAACAGTGCGCGGTAAATGTAATTGACCTTCATGGACGGATCGGCAAACGATCACGGCCGCGGATCGACTCGAATGCAGTAATGGGGCAGGAGCATTTTCTGTAGATCAATGATCACACAGAAATGAAAAAAGGCCCTGCTCAGCAGGACCTCATAAGACGGATCAAGAAATGGATCGAGAAATGGATTCGAAGGAATCGGAACGGCCAGACCGCCCGTGACGCCTGCGGCGCCTCAGGGAAGCACTGTCACAGGCGTCTTCGGCCAGCTCATGCGGATCACTCCGCCATGGGCCCCCGATCTTACTTCCACATCATCGACGAGGCCGCTGATGACCGCGAGACCCATCTCGTCCTCGCCGTCGGCGGCGGCCTCGGAATCCGGCCCACCGAGTCCCACGCCGGGCGTGGCGCCGCGTGTCGCGGAGGCTCCGGCGGATCCACCGGGAGTGGGTTCGGCACCCGCTCCGGGCACCTCGTCGCCGACCTCGACGGAGAAGGACTTCTCCTCCTCGGTCAGAACGACGGAGACGGGAGCGGTAATGCCATGGCTGCGGTGCAGCCCGACTGCACGGCTGCAGGCTTCACCGACGGCGAGTCTGACCTCGTCGAGCGCGGCCTCATCGACCCCTGCCCGGCGCGCCACGGCGGCTGCCACGAGGCGGGCCGTCCTGACGTGTTCGGGCTGGGCGCTGAAGCGGAGTTCAACGGTGGCCATGCGATCCCCCTCAGACGTACGGGCGTGCATCCCAGGGGCCCGGGCGGGCCGCCCGACACCCCTGCTCTTCCAGTCCTCTTCCGGTTTTCATTTGGCCCACTTCCAGCCTTCTTCCGGAACCGGCGAAGCCGTCGGCTGACCGGCTGGGTCGCCGACTATCGGCCCACTGGCGGACAGCTGTCGGCTGACCGACAGGCACCGGCCGACAGGCGGCTCACTCCCAAGCGACCGAATGCCAAACAGTCGACCGACAAGCGGCCGGCCGACAGACGACCGACCGGACGCCGACCGACCGGACGCCGACCCGTTGCCCAACGATCGGGGCATTGGCTACCCGGCTCCGGGCCACTGACTGCCCGACCGGCCGACTGCCTGAGACAACCGGCGGTCAGGCCGCTTGCATCACACCGGCCGCGGACCGATCGTCAGTCGGTGGCCGCAACCGCCTCGTCGACCGTGGTGTGAATCGGGAACACCTTGGTCAGACCAGTGATCCGAAAAATCTTGAGAATGCGCTCCTGGTTGCAGACCAGGCGCAACGAGCCCTCATGGGCCCGGACACGCTTCAGGCCGCCCACGAGCACGCCGAGGCCGGTGGAGTCGAGGAAGTCGACGCCTTCCATGTCGACAACCAGGTGGTAGCTGCCGTCATTCACCAACTCGACCAACTGCTCGCGCAGCTTGGGCGCGGTATACACATCAATCTCGCCACCGACCTCGACGACCGTACGGTCGCCACCAGGGCCGGACACATTGCGAGTCGACAAGGACAGGTCCACGGATCCTCCAGCACCTTGCTATCGAGCGGTCGCCCCTCAGTCTCCCCGGCGGAGCCAGGGGACGGATCGCCAGCCGCGATGGCATTCAATCACTTACCAGCAGCCATGCACGACGCCTTGGGACCATTGTCCGTCACGCCAGTGACACACTCGGTGTCGATGGCCAAGAATCACCGCCCCAGTCGACCACCCGGGAACAGGGACTACCGCCCCTCTCCCGCCATGGTCCTCGACCGACTCGCCGCAGCGGCGGGCCGGTCCGCGCGCATCACTCATACGGAGCACTTGCCCCCGCGTACGGGATCCCATGCCATCTGGCCCGATCGCATCCGGCCAGAAGTGATCGCCGCGATCCAGAAGGCCGGAATCGACCACCTCTGGGCGCACCAGGCGGCCGCCGCCGAGCACGCTCTGGACGGCGAATCCGTGGTCATCGCCACCGGCACGGCGTCCGGCAAGTCGCTGGCCTACCTCGCCCCGGTGCTCACCGCCCTGCTCGATGGCTCAGAGGCCCCGAACGGCCGTGGCGCGACCGCCCTGTATCTCGCCCCCACCAAGGCCCTGGCCGCTGATCAGAGGCGTGCCGTGAAGGAACTCGCGGCACCGCTCGGCAACACCATCAGGCCGGCGGTCTACGATGGCGACACCCCGGTCGAGGAACGCGAGTGGGTGCGCCAGTACGCCAACTACGTCCTGACCAACCCCGACATGCTGCACCGTGGGATACTCCCGTCCCACCCCCGCTGGTCCTCCTTCCTGCGCGCCCTGCGCTTCGTCGTCATCGACGAGTGCCATACCTACCGGGGTGTCTTCGGCTCCCACGTCGCCCAGGTAGTGCGCCGGCTACGCCGCCTGTGCGCCCGCTACGGAGCGAATCCGACCTTCCTCCTCGCCTCGGCCACTGCGGCGGAACCCTCCGTCGCGGCGGGCCGCCTCACCGGTCTCCCGGTCAAGGAGGTCTCCGACGACGCATCGCCGCGCGGCGAAATGGTCTTCGCCCTGTGGGAGCCGCCCCTGACCGAGCTGCACGGCGAGAAGGGGGCGCCCGTCCGCCGCACCGCCACTGCCGAGACCGCCGACCTCCTCACCGACCTGACCATCCAGGGCGTCCGCTCGGTCGCCTTCGTACGCTCGCGGCGCGGCGCTGAGCTGATCTCCGTCATCGCCAAGGAACGCCTCGCCGAGGTGGACCGCTCCCTGCCCGCCCGGGTCGCCGCCTACCGCGGGGGTTATCTTCCCGAAGAACGCCGCGCCCTGGAGCGCGCCCTGCACTCCGGCCGACTGCTCGGCCTGGCCGCCACCACCGCCCTCGAACTCGGCGTCGACGTTTCCGGCCTGGACGCCGTCGTCATCGCGGGCTATCCCGGCACCAGGGCGTCGCTGTGGCAGCAGGCAGGCCGCGCCGGACGCTCCGGCCAGGGCTCCCTGGCCATCCTGGTGGCCCGCGACGACCCGCTGGACACCTTCCTCGTCCACCATCCCGAGGCACTGTTCCAGCAGCCCGTGGAGTCGACCGTCCTCGACCCGGACAACCCGTACGTTCTCGCTCCGCACCTGTGCGCCGCCGCTGCGGAGCTCCCGCTCACCGAGCCCGACCTGGAGCTCTTCGGCCCCGCCGTGGCCGAACTGCTGCCGCAGCTGGAGGCCGCGAAGCTGCTGCGCAATCGGGCATCGGGCTGGCACTGGACCCGCCGTGAGCGCGCCGCCGATCTCACCGATATCCGCGGCGAGGGCGGCCGCCCCGTCCAGATCGTCGAGGAGGGCACCGGCCGACTGCTGGGCACCGTCGACGAATCGGCCGCGCACACGGCCGTCCACGAAGGCGCAGTCCACCTCCACCAAGGCCGCACCTATCTGATCCGGAAGCTGGATCTGGAGGATTCGGTGGCCCTGGTCGAGGAGGCCGACCCGCCGTACTCGACGACCGCACGCGACACCACCGCCGTCGCCGTCCTGGGAACCGATACCGAGATCCCGTGGGGAGACGGCCGGCTCTGCTACGGCTCCGTGGAAGTCACCAACCAGGTCGTCTCCTTCCTGCGTCGCAAACTGATCACCGGCGAGGTCCTCGGCGAGACCAAGCTGGATCTGCCGCCCCGCACTCTGCGCACGCGCGCCGTGTGGTGGACAGTCACGCAGGACCAGCTCGACGCCGCCCGCATCAACCCGGAGATCCTCGGCGGCGCCCTGCATGCCGCGGAGCACGCGTCGATCGGGATGCTGCCGCTCTTCGCCACCTGCGACCGATGGGACATCGGTGGCGTCTCCGTGCCGTTGCACCCGGACACCCTGCTGCCCACGGTCTTCGTGTACGACGGTCATCCGGGGGGTGCCGGATTCGCCGAGCGGGCCTTCCACACCGCCCGTACGTGGCTGACCGCGACCCGCCAGGCCATCGCGTCCTGCGAATGCGAGGCGGGCTGCCCGTCCTGCATCCAGTCCCCCAAGTGCGGCAACGGCAACGATCCGCTGCACAAGCGGGGCGCCGTGCGTCTTCTCAGCGAACTCCTCCGGTCCGCGCCGCCGGACCCCGGGGAGCCGAGCTCTCCGGAACCGTCGGAGGCGGTGGCTCCAGAGAGCCGCGAGCAGCCGCCGGAGGACCGGCCCGGGACCTGACCTCCGGTTCGTACGGCCCGGAACTCACCCGGGCCGTCACATCGGCGGTCTCCCCACGCACCGTGCACCGCACCACCACCGCCCCCTGTGCCGCAGCCACCTCCTCGGCCGCCTCGCACGCCTCCTCGGGCCCTTGCAGGGCCCGGTCGGCGGCGGCCAGGGCTGCCAGGTCCGCCGCACCGCCGGCCCGGTGCCGCACGACCACCACCTGTCCGAGCGCCAGCACGACCGCGAACACCACGCACAACGTGGCCGTGGTCATCGCCACCCACACGGTCGCCAGGCCTCTGTCCCGGTGCGGGGCCCGACCTCGATTTCGAGCACGATCCCCGCTGCTGTGCAGCCACCCGAATACGGCCCTCCGGGCTCCCCCTCCCGTGCCGGTCACGGCGTCACCCCCACCGTGTCCTCGGCCAGCGCTGCCGCCTCCGCATGGAGCTTGAGGGCCAATGGGCCGGGTCCGGGCATCGGCGCCGCCACTCGTACCCGCCACAGATCCCCGGCCCGCTCCATCGCGACTTCGGCCCCGCCGGGTGCCGCCGAACGAGTGACTTCCATTACCTGCGCCTCGGGTTCCGAGCGGGCCGCCGCCCTCGCCCCGGCTCTGGCCGCGTCCACGCACCGGATCTGGGCGGAGGCGGCCATCAGCGCCCAGACCAGCACCAGGGCGAACACCACCAGCACCGAAATCGCCATGGCCGCTTCCGCCGTCACCGCACCCCGGTCCCCGCCCCGGCGCACGGTCCCGGAACTACCTCCGGCGCACTCCCCGGAAACGCTCCTAGAACTTCGCATCGAGCGCGTCCTTGAGCAGTGACTGCAGTGCGGACATGACCGGCTGGCTGGTGACCACCTTGTAGAGCACCGCCGCGAACGCACAGGCCGCGATAGTCCCCACCGCATATTCGGATGTCGTCATTCCGTTGTCCGACCGGACTCGGCGCATCATGCTCCGCACCCAGCCCTTGATTCGCTGCACCATTTCAACCCCCGCGAAATGCGTAGTTCATATCGAATGGATGCTTACTGGTATTTTTTTCGTCATCCGGCGCGAAGCAGGCCGGTCGCCAGACCGATCACCACCGGCGCCACTCCGACCGCCAGGAAAGCGGGCAGAAAGCAGAGCCCGACCGGTGCGGTGATCAGCACGCCTGCCCGCTGGGCGCGCGCCACGGCCGCGCTGGCCCGCTCCGCCCGCATCGCCTCGGCCAGCCGCGCCACCGGCTCCGCCGCCGGAGCCCCGGTCGATCCCGCCCGGTCCAGGCAGCGGGACAGCGCAGCCGCGCCCGGTATCGCCCCGAAGCGCCCCCAGGCCACCGCAGGTTCACCACCGAGCCGGATCTCCGCCGCCGTCTGCGCCAGACGCACGCCGACCGATCCGCCCAGCGACTCCCCCACTGCCTCCGCTGCTTCTCGGGGCCCGGCTCCGGCCGAGATGCAGGCCGCCAAGAGATCTGCCGCCAAAGGGAGTTGACGGACGACCTGTGCCGCTTCAACAGCGTCGACGCCCGGTTCGCGGCTGCGCCGCGCCCGCTGCCACCTCCAGACTCCGTACGCCCCTGCCAGCCCGGCCGCGAACCCCGGCAGGCCGCCGATCAGGGCGCATCCCATCGCCACAGCGCCCAGCGGCGCGATCCATTCCTTCACCCGGACGCCGTGCCCTGTCCGCCCGCGACGACGCTCCTCCGGGCCGATGGCCAGCAGCACCGCACCCCGACGGCGTACCGTCCGCCTCCGCCGCCGTCCCGCCAGGGCGAGAGCCAGATACGCGACCGTGCTCAGAGCCGCCCATACCGCCACCGCCCGGTGGATACCTTCGGTGACATCGTTCATGCCGCCTCCCCCGCCCGTACGATCCGGCCGGCCCAATAGAGCCCAGCCGCCTCCAGCACCCCACCCGCCACCAGACAGACCAGCCCGGCCGGCGTGTGCAGCAGCACCCTCAGTGGATCGGCTCCGAGCGCCGCCCCCAGCCCCAGGCCCCGCACCGGCAGCAGCGCCAGCACGGCCACCGTCGACCAGGCACCGGCCAGTTGGGCCCGTAACTCCTCCCGCCTGCGCCGCTCTGCCCGCAGCGCGCCCTCCAGGCGGTCCAGGCCCGCTGCTAGCCCGGCCCCGCTGTCCACAGCCACCCGCCAGCAGGCCGCCACCCCGGCAAGCCCGTCCAGACCCGGCTCCTGAGCCGCCTGCCTGAGCGCCCCCGGCACATCGCCACCGAACCGCGCCGCAGCGGACACACCGGCCTCCGCCGTTCCCAGCACCCCGGTCCCACGGACAGCAAAGAGCAACGCCTGCCCGGGCTCGTGCCCGGCCCGCAGCTCACCCACGACGGCACCGCACAGCGCCACCACCCCATCGGCTCGGCGTTCCCGCTCCTGCGTCAGGGCCCGTTTCCGTAGCCACCGCCGCACCAGCGGTACCGCCGCCACCGCCGCCAGCACTGGCAGCACAGATTCCCCCAGCAATGCGATGGCCAGCGCTACCGGCAGACAGAGCCACTCCCGCCGCGCCCGCAACAGCTCCTGAAGCCAAGCCCGAATCCGCTCCCAGCGCTCACGCAGCGGCGACTCCACCACCCCGTCGACGAACAACGCCCGCGCTCGCCGACGCCCCTGGTCCTGCATCATCACCAGCCAGACCGCCGCACCGACACACACGACAGCCGCACAGTTCGCGCCAGCCGACGGACCCACCGTCGCGCCACCGCTCACAGGGCACCCCCGATCAGCGAGCGCAGCCGTTCCCAGCCCCGCTCCTGCACAAATCCGTCAACACTCCAGCGCAGCGCCGGCACGGTCACCACCAGCCCAGCTGCATCCCGCTCCAGGACCTGCACCTCGGCAATCCGCCGCTGCCCGGCCCGGTCCCGTACAAGATGGACCACCACCGACAGCGCGGCCGCCAACTGGCTGTGAAGTGCCGCCCGGTCCAGTCCTGCCGCCGTTCCCAATGCCTCAAGGCGGGCCGGGACGTGCTCGGCAGCATTGGCGTGAACCGTCCCGCAGCCGCCCTCATGGCCAGTGTTCAGCGCGGCCAGCAGTTCGGTGACCTCGGCGCCCCGCACCTCCCCGACCACCAGCCGGTCGGGCCGCATCCGCAGCGCCTGCCGCACGAGGTCCCTCAGGGTCACTCGCCCCGCCCCCTCCTGGTTGGCAGGGCGCGACTCCAGACGCACCACATGCGGGTGGTCCGGCCGCAGCTCCGCCGAGTCCTCGGCGAGCACGATTCGCTCACGCTCCCCGACCGCACCCAGCAGGCTCGACAAGAGGGTCGTCTTCCCAGCCCCCGTCCCCCCACTGATCAAATACGAGACCCGGGCTTCCACCAACGCCCTCAGTACCCGGTCACCGCCCGGCGGCACGGTCCCCGCCGCGACCAGTTCCGTCAGCGAGAAGGCCCTGGGCCGCACCACCCGCAGCGACAGACAGGGCGAGCCGACGGACACCGGCGACAGCACGGCATGCATACGGGTCCCGTCCGGCAGCCGCGCGTCCGCCCAGGGCCGGGCGTCGTCCAGCCGCCGCCCTGCCACGGCCGCCAGCCGCTGCGCCAGCCTGCGCACCGCGGTGGCGTCCGGAAAGGTCACCCCGGTGAGTTCGAGCCCGCCGCCCCGGTCCACCCACACCCGGTCCGGCGCGGAGACCAAGACATCCGTCACGGCCGGGTCGGCGAGCAGCGGTTCCAGCACCCCGGTCCCGACCAGCTCGCCGCGCAACTCATCGGCGGCACCGAGCACTTCGGCATCGCCGAGCAGCCGCCCCTGGGCCCGAAGAGCTGCCGCGACCCCGGCCGGGGTCGGCGCCGCACCGCTCTGCGCCAGCCGCTGCCGTACGGCGTCGAGCAGCGTCTCGGTCATGACGCACCCCCACCGGCGCGTCCCCATGCATCCTCAGGGGCGAGTGCCCGCTCCCAGAACGCCGTGCAGAACCTGGCCAGTGGCCCGCGCGCACTGCCGCCGGGCGGTTCGCCGCCGTTCTGGCCAGCCAGCAGCCCTGAGTCGAGCGGGAGTTCACCGGCAAGCGGCAGACCCAGCGCCTGAGCCACCCACCGTTCGTCGAGGCCCGCCGCGTACGGGCCGCGGGCCACCACCCGCAGGTCGTCCAGGACCATCCCGGCCATCGACGCCACCCGCTTCGCCGCCGCAACTGCACGAAGCTCTCCGGGGACCACCAACAGCCCGAGGTCCAGCTGTGCGAGCGCCTCGGCAACCGACTCGTCGACCCGGCGCGGCAGGTCGACGACCACCACCCCACCGAGCCTTCGCGCTGCGGCCAGCACAGCTTGTATGGCCTGTGGCGGGATGACCACCCAGTCGTCGCGGCCCCAGCTGAGGACCCGCAGACCGTGCAGTGCGGGCAAGGACTCCTCCAGTGCGCCTGCGCCGACCCGCCCTTTGGAATGGGCGAAATCCGGCCACCTCATTCCCTCGGCCCGTTCGCCGCCGAGCAGCACATCGATACCCCCGCCGAGTGGGTCGCCGTCGATCAGCATGGTCCGCCGTCCGGCCCTGGCCGCGGTCACCGCGAGGGCGCAAGCCAGTGTGGATGCGCCGGATCCACCCCGTCCGCCGATCACCCCGACGGTGACTGCCGGCCTGCCCACGCCTTCCGCCGCATTGGCGATCTGATCGACGAGCCAGCCCTCCGAATCGGGCAGCCTCAGCACATATTCGGCCCCGATCTCCACAGCGCGGCGCCAGACATCCGGGGCGTCCTGGTCCCGGCCGACGAGCATCACACCGTGCCTGCGCGCCGCTCCGCGGCACCGCTGGGCGGCATCGTCCCCCACGAGAATCATCGGGGCCTGCTCCCAGCTGCCTCTGCGTTCGGGCAACGAGTGGTGAACTTCTGGTTCCGCTCCGGCGGCCGCACACAGCCGCAGCAGATCGTCGAGGAGTTCCACATCCTCGGTCACGATCAGCGGTCCGCCCCGCCGCTCTCCGGCGGTCGGCAGACGGTCCCGTGCGATGGATTCAGCCACGATCTCCGCCCCCTTCTCACTGCACCTTCATCGCGGTTCGCAGTGATCTCGGAGCGTTCCGAGATCGGCGATTCCACAACCCGCGTACTTCGCGGCTGGAATCACCGTGCAGCGCCTCGGAAAATCGTGTGGATCTTGCTCAAAAACTGTGGACAACTCCACCGTTGTGAATATCCCTGTCACTCATACCGGCGACTTCCGGAGAGCAGCACTTCCGCTACACACCGTGACGAGCCAAGATGGCGAAAGGAACCAGAAGCGGGCCGTCGCGGCCGAAATGGAGGCAGAATGCCTGATTCCGGGCGACAGAAACGCGTCCGGACATGCGACGACCCCCGCCGGGGGGGAGAGCGGGGGTCGTCCCCACGGCCGACTCGGGGGGGGGAGGAGCCGGACCGGGTTAGCACGGTCGCGAACGATCCGTGACTTCCATGGTGTACCCGAGAGCCTTCTCAGGCAAACCCACGCGCCAGAGTTTACGCCGAATGGTGGGCCCCTATGCTCTGCCTTGTGGAAAACCGCTTCTTGCCGCGCACAGCAGCCTTCTTCGACCTGGACAAGACGGTCATTGCGAAGTCTTCGGCACTGACCTTCAGCAAGTCCTTCTACCATGGCGGGCTGATCAACCGCCGCGCTGTACTGCGCACTGCGTACGCACAGTTCGTGTTCCTTGCCGGAGGCGCAGATCACGACCAGATGGAGCGGATGCGGGAATATCTCTCCGCGCTCTGCAAGGGCTGGAACGTCCAGCAAGTGAAGGAAATCGTCGCCGAGACCCTGCACGATCTGATCGACCCGATCATCTACGACGAAGCGGCGACGCTCATCGAGGAGCACCACACCGCCGGACGCGATGTGGTGATCGTCTCGACCTCGGGTGCCGAGGTCGTCGAGCCGATCGGCGAGCTGCTCGGCGCCGACCGAGTCGTCGCCACCCGGATGGTCGTCGGTGATGACGGCTGCTTCACCGGCGAAGTGGAGTACTACGCGTACGGACCCACGAAGGCCGAGGCGGTCAAGGCACTCGCAGTGTCGGAGGGATACGACCTCTCGCGCTGCTACGCCTACAGCGATTCCGCGACCGATGTGCCGATGCTGGAGTCGGTCGGCCACCCGCACGCAGTGAATCCGGACCGCGCTCTCCGGCGCGAAGCGACCCTCCGCAAGTGGCCGATTCTCGCCTTCGACCGACCGGTCCGGCTCAAGCAGCGACTGCCCACGTTCTCGCTGCCGCCGCGCCCGGCGTTGGTCGCGGCGGCAGCGCTGGGTGCAGCCGCCGTCACAGCAGGGCTGGTCTGGTACACCTCACGCCGCCGCACCCCCACGACCTCCGCCTGACTGTACGAGCCTGGCGGCAACCCGCCGCCTCCTGGGCCCGCCCCCAGCCCGATCGATGGGATCAAGCAGGTCGACCGATCGACCCCGTTCACCCGATTGAATCGAGTTGCCCAACTCTCCCGTAATTGAACCTAAAAGTAAAGAAGTATGGCCAGCACTACCGCTCACCCCGGCTCTGGAGTACAAAGGAGTCGACGGCCCGCGAGACCAAGGACGTCCGAGAGGATTACCTGATAACGCAGAGAAGGCCCCACGGACCGAGCATGAAAACCGAGCACCCACGCGACGTCGACCCGTCGATTACGGGCCAGCCGCACCAGGGAGCGGGCAAAGTCCCCGACCTGATGGGCACATACCGAGGACGCATGGTAACTGGGTAGACATGCCAGCGGCGGTACCGATGACGGTACCGCCGCAACCCATTCACCGGGCAGCGGAGCCACCGCGGTGAAGTTTTCGCGCACCCAATTGGCCCGCCCAGCTTCCGCGGACCGGTCGCCCGGTTACGCGGCGCCGCGCTGCAGCGCCTCGCACACCGCCGTCGATTCTCTGACGCCGAGTTCCACGGCGCGCCCGCAGTGCGCGATCCAGGCTGCCATCCCTTCCGGCGCCCCCGACAGGTAACCCTCGAACGCAGCGATGTA
This sequence comes from Streptomyces sp. NPDC001832, assembly GCF_040297265.1. NCBI lineage: Bacteria > Bacillati > Actinomycetota > Actinomycetes > Kitasatosporales > Streptomycetaceae > Streptomyces > Streptomyces sp. NPDC001832. The sequence continues at coordinate 63,596 of NZ_JBEOYU010000011.1, read as the reverse complement.
TGCCGCCCTCCCCTGCTCGGCGTGGCCCACCTCGGCGGGGCAGATCGATTTGGGATCGAGACCGCTCCCGATCAGCACGATCCGCTCTGCGGTACGCGCGACGAGACCGTTGTACGAACCAAAGGGACGCAGGGCCAGCAGTTCACCGTGCACGACAGCCGCCGTCACCAGGGCGGGCGCCGCAGTACCCGAAAGGATCAACCCGGAGAGCCCTTCCAGCCGCCCGGCCACCTCCTCGGCGTCCGGCAGCGGCGCTTCGATCAGCGGCTCGTCCACGGGTTCGCCCGCAAGCCGCGGCCGACCGACAGCATCCTCGGGCGCCGTGCCGCCGGCCGCAACCAGATGCAGCCGCGCCAGGACACGCAGTGGCGACTGTCGCCAAATGGAGAGCAGTTGTCCCGCTTCGGCGGTGAGCCTCAGAGCCGCTCCGATCACATGCGCCTCACTGCCGCCGCTGAAGTCGGTGCGCCGGCGCACCTCCTCCAGACTCCAGTCGGCACCGGACAGCGCCGCCGAGCCGCGGGCGCCGCGCAGCGCCGCTTCGGCCGTGACCTCGTTGCTGCGGCGCCGCATGACGCGGTGACCGTAGACCCGGTCGACGGCCTTGCGTACGGAGTCCACCGCGTCGGCGACCCCCTGCAGGGTCCCCAGCGTGGCGAGCGGATCAGAGGCAGTCGTACTCATAAGGAGCGAGGCTACGCGCCCCCTACACCGGTACCGCCCGGGAGTGGCCTTCTTCACGAAGTTTGACAGCGGAACGCAATTACAGCGCTACCCTAGGTGAACATGAAGATCGCTTTCGTAGGGAAGGGCGGCAGCGGCAAGACCACGCTGTCCTCTCTATTCATCCGCCACCTTGCCGCCAATGAAGCCCATGTCGTCGCGGTGGACGCCGACATCAACCAGCACCTCGGGGCCGCGCTCGGCCTCGACGACCACGAGGCTGCGGCACTGCCCGCCATGGGAGCCCAGCTGCCTCTGATCAAGGAGTATCTGCGCGGCAACAATCCCCGTATCGCCTCCGCCGAGACGATGATCAAGACGACTCCGCCGGGCGAAGGCTCGCGGCTACTGCGGGTCCGCGAGGACAACCCCGTCTACGACGCGTGCGCCCGCACGGTCCGGCTCGACGACGGGGAGATCCGGCTGATGGTCACTGGGCCGTTCACCGAGTCGGATCTGGGTGTGGCTTGCTACCACTCCAAGGTCGGTGCGGTCGAGCTATGCCTCAACCATCTCATCGACGGCCCCGACGACTATGTCGTCGTTGACATGACAGCGGGTTCGGACTCCTTCGCTTCCGGGATGTTCACCCGCTTCGACATGACGTTTCTGGTCGCCGAGCCGACCCGCAAGGGCGTCTCGGTCTACCGCCAGTACAAGGAGTACGCGCGGGACTTCGGGGTCGCGCTGAAGGTCATCGGCAACAAGGTGCAAGGCGAGGACGATCTGGACTTCCTGCACGCCGAGGTGGGCGACGATCTACTGGTCAGCTTCGGGCACTCCGACTGGGTACGGGCCATGGAGAAGGGCAGGCCGACCCGCTTCGAGCTGCTGGAGGCGGACAACCGCATGGCCCTACAGGCGCTGCAGAACGCCGCGGAGGATTCGTACGAGCAGCGAGACTGGGAGCGGTACACACGACAGATGGTGCACTTCCATCTGAAGAATGCGGAGAGCTGGGGCAATGAGAAGACAGGCACCGACCTCGCGGCCCAGGTCGACCCGGCCTTCGTACTAGACGAGCGGTACGCGCAGGAGGGCGCCGCTCAGCCTGCCTGATCCGCCGAAGCCCCGGCCGGGAGGATGCCCTCCTTCCGGCCGGGGTTCCGTTGTACCCGCAAGGCAGTCGCAGCCGAAGGGCGTGCAGCCGGTGGCCGTACGTGGCCACCGAACGCCGTCACCTCACGGAAGTGCGAGAACAGCTTCCGGCTCTTCTCTCCGGCGCCGTCCCACGAGAACACCACGAACTGCGGGCGCTTCTGACCGGGCGCCAGGCGCCGTGCCGCGGACTGCTTCAGCTGGCTGCCGGTGAAGACGGTGGAGCCGTCACCGATGAGCCGGAACATGCTTTTGGGTGCGGCTCGGTGGGAGGTGGCACCGTCAAGATCGCATGCAGCTCTGCTGAATTAATACGACAAGAAATACGAAAAGCTACTTATTAACTTCAATGGGTGAACGAGTGATCTATTTAACCTCAACCCTGGACACGAATCTTTACTCTCCATTACGATCTATTTACTGAGAGTTGAGAAATCCCGCCGCTGCATGCCGTGACCCACGGCCGCGTCCCCCACGTTCCGCGACCGCGCTACCCCGGAGGAGACGGGAACATGTCTGCTTGCGTCCCTACTCGTCATGACCGCACATCCCGCAGTTCGCGCCCACCCCGCGCCTCGGGAATCAAACGACCGCACAGCCCGCCGCTGCCGCCGCACGGCGGACAATCCCGAATCACGGGCGCCGACCTGTCCGCATCAATCACGGTCTTCCTGCTCGCCGTCCCCATGTCGCTCGGCCTCGCCGTCGCCATGGACGCCCCGCTGGAGGCAGGTCTCATTTCCGCCGCGATCGGCGGAATCGTCGCCGGACTGCTCGGCGGCACACCCCTCCAGGTCAGCGGCCCGTCGGCCGGCCTTACCGTGGTCACAGCCGAGCTGATCCAGATCTACGGCTGGCGCACCACCTGCGCAATCACCATCGGCGCAGGACTTCTGCAGATCCTGCTGGGCTCGTTGCGGGCGGCGCGCAGCGCCCTCGCAGTCAGCCCCGCCATCGTGCACGGCACCCTCGCCGGCATCGGCGTGGCCATCGCACTCGCCCAGCTGCACATCGTGCTCGGCGGTTCGCCTCAAAGTTCGGCCGTCGCCAACGCCGTCTCCCTCCCCGACCAACTGGGGAGGGCGGGCCCGGCCGCCCCGCTGATCGGCATGCTGACCATCACCGTCCTGATCCTGTGGCCGCGGATTCCGGGGCAAATCGGCCGGACGGTACGGCGGATTCCGGCTGCCCTCGCCGCAGTGGTGACTGCGACAGCGGTGGCTGCGATCACGGCACCCGGAATCGCCCGGGTTGATCTGCCGTCCTGGCGCTCGCACGCCCTGCCGGAGATGCCTCATGGCCCCTTACTCGCTCTGGCCACCGCTGTGTTCACAGTGATGCTGGTGGCCAGTCTGGAGTCGCTGCTCGCCGCGGTCGCCGTGGACAAGCTGACTGCCGACCGCGCTGGCGAGCAACCAGCCGCCCGGCCCAAGGCCGACTTGACGTCGGCCTTGGGCTCAGTTTCGGTTTCAGCCCCGGGCCCGGCCTCTTCGTCCGCACCGGACCCGCCCGTCAGACGCTCCGATCTCGACCGTGAGCTGCGCGCCCAGGGCATCGCCAACACCCTGTCCGGGCTGGTCGGCGGGCTGGCGGTGTCCGGCGGTGCGGTGCGCAGTTCGGCGAATGTGCGGGCCGGAGCGACGGGCCGCGCCTCTACCGTGCTGCACGGCGTCTGGGTGGTGCTCGCCGCCGGTCTGCTGGTCACCGTCCTGGAGCGGATCCCACTGGCCGCGCTCGGCGCGCTCGTCATGATGGTCGGGATCCGGATGGTGAGTTTCGCCCACATCCGCAATGTCCATAAGCACCGGGAATTCCTGGTGTACGGGGCGACGATCACTGGCGTGATCCTCTTCGGCGTGCTCAAGGGTGTGATGATCGGCATCGCGGTGGCGGTGGCCGTCTCCCTGCACCGGCTGGCCCAGACCAGGATCACCGTGACTGAACAGGACGGCCAGCATCTAGTGGTCGTACGGGGCCAGTTGACGTTTCTCGCGGTCCCCCGGCTCAGCCGAACGCTCGGCCAGCTGCCCCAGGACGGGGATGCCGTCGTCGAGCTTGACGGCTTCTTCATGGACCATGCGGCGTACGAGACGATCCGGGACTGGAGCACTGCCCAGACGACCCACGGCGGCCGGGTCGTCTTCACCGGCAGGTCCGGCGGCCGGATCGCCGAGCCCGCATCGGCGGCGCATTCCTGTTGCCGCCCCTGGACGCCGTGGCGCAACCATCACTGCCACGACCAGCCCGAGCAGACGCCTGAGACCCACCACAACCGCCTCGGCACGGGCCCAGCCCCCGGCCCCGGATCCAGTTCCATCGGCAACAGCGACCCTGACAACGACACGTCCTACGACGCCCCCGAAGCCCACAGCACCCCCGGCTCGGCCGACTCACCCACCGCCACCCCGCGCCTGACCGGCGGCAACCGCCTGGTCAGCGGCCTGAGTTCGTTCCAGCGGAACACCGCTCCGCTGGTGCGCGGGGAGCTGGCCCGGTTGGCCCGCGAGGGTCAACGCCCCTCCCAGCTTTTCATCACCTGCGCCGACTCCCGCCTGGTCACCAGCATGATCACAGCGAGCGGCCCGGGTGACCTGTTCACTGTGCGGAACATCGGCAACCTGGTGCCCCCACCGGGCGCCGAGTTGGGTGACGACTCGGTGGGCGCCGCGATCGAGTACGCGGTGGATGAGCTGAAGGTGGAGTCCATCACCGTCTGCGGGCACTCCGGCTGCGGTGCGATGCAGGCTCTGCTGGGCACCAAACCGGACCCGGACACTCCGCTGACGCCCCTGTGGCGCTGGTTGAGACACGGGCTGCCGAGCCTGGAGCGGATGGCGTCCCGGCATCATGCGTGGGCCCGGATCTCCGGCCGCCTTCCGGCCGATGCGGTGGAACAGCTCTGCCTCACCAATGTGGTCCAGCAGTTGGACCATCTGCGGGCCCATGAATCGGTGGCGCAGCGGCTCGCCGAGGGCACGCTCCAACTGCACGGGATGTACTTTCATGTGGGCGAGGCGCAGGCCTATCTGCTGACCGAGGGTGCGAGCGCCGGGCTCGCGCTCGACGAGGTCTTCGACCGCGTGGGCCCTGGCGATGCCCACGCCTCGGCCGCCTCCCATGCCTTGGCCAATTCCCGCTCCTCCGGCGACACCGACACCCCCAGGCCCACCGACACACCAGGCGATCCATCCGGTTCCGGCGTGTTGGAACGTAGCGGCGTCTGAACCTCGTTCGCCTCCGGTCCGTGAGACCTTGTGGTCCCGCCTCCGTACCGCTCCGTGCCGCTGTGCTCCGCACTGCGTCCACTACGCCGTACCGCCCTGGAGGCGGGACCGTGTCTCCATACCCGAGACACAGGTCTAAACCAATTTCGAGCAGACACTTGTCACCCGGCCTTTGGCCTGATGAGCTATGCCCCGGGACACAACGGACACCCTGGGAATGGGAGATGTCGTGAGCAACGAAAGCCTGGCCAATCTGCTCAAGGAGGAGCGGCGGTTTGCACCGCCTGCCGATCTGGCCGCCAATGCCAACGTCAAAGCGGAGGCGTATGAGCAGGCCGAGGCGGACCGGCTGGGCTTCTGGACCGAGCAGGCCCGTCGCCTGACCTGGGCCACGGAGCCGACCGAGACGCTCGACTGGAGCAACCCGCCCTTCGCGAAGTGGTTCGCGGACGGCAAGCTCAACGTCGCGTACAACTGCGTGGACCGTCATGTCGAGGCCGGCCATGGTGACCGGGTCGCCATCCACTTCGAGGGCGAGCCCGGCGACAGCCGTGCCATCACCTACGCCGACCTCAAGGAGGAGGTCTCCCGCGCCGCGAACGCCCTCACCGAGCTCGGTGTCGGCAAGGGCGACCGGGTCGCCGTCTATCTGCCGATGATCCCCGAGGCCGCCATCGCGATGCTGGCCTGCGCCCGCATCGGTGCCACGCACTCGGTGGTCTTCGGCGGCTTCTCCGCCGACGCCATCGCCGCCCGTATCCAGGACGCGGACGCCAAGGTCGTCATCACCGCCGACGGTGGCTATCGCCGCGGCAAGCCGTCCGCGCTCAAGCCCGCCGTGGACGACGCCGTCTCCCGTTTCGACAGCGTCGAGCATGTCATCGTGGTGCGGCGCACCGGCCAGGACACCGCATGGACCGAGGGCCGCGACATCTGGTGGCACGAGATCACCGGCCGGCAGTCCCCCGAGCACACCCCCGAGGCCTTCGAGGCTGAGCAGCCGCTCTTCATCCTCTACACCTCCGGCACGACGGGTAAGCCGAAGGGCATCCTGCACACCTCCGGTGGCTACCTCACCCAGGCTGCGTACACCCACAACGCGGTCTTCGACCTCAAGCCGGAGACTGATGTCTTCTGGTGCACCGCCGACATCGGCTGGGTGACCGGCCACTCGTACATCGTCTACGGCCCGCTGGCCAACGGCGCGACGCAGATCATGTACGAGGGCACGCCCGACTCCCCGCACCAGGGGCGTTACTGGGAGATCGTGCAGAAGTACGGCGTCACGATCCTCTACACCGCGCCGACCGCGATCCGCACGTTCATGAAGTGGGGCGACGACATCCCGGCCAAGTTCGACCTGAGCAGTCTTCGGGTCCTCGGTTCGGTCGGTGAGCCGATCAACCCCGAGGCGTGGATGTGGTACCGCAAGCACATCGGCGCCGACAAGTGCCCGATCGTGGACACCTGGTGGCAGACCGAGACCGGGGCGATGATGATCGCGCCGCTGCCGGGCGTCACGGAGACCAAGCCGGGAAGCGCCCAGCGTGCTCTGCCCGGTATCTCCGCCACGGTCGTCGACGACGAGGCCAACGAGGTTCCGAACGGCGGGGGCGGCTACCTCGTCCTCACCGAGCCGTGGCCGTCGATGCTCCGCACCATCTGGGGCGACGACCAACGCTTCATCGACACCTACTGGTCGCGCTTCGAGGGCAAGTACTTCGCGGGCGACGGCGCCAAGAAGGACGAGGACGGCGACATCTGGCTGCTCGGCCGGGTCGACGACGTGATGCTCGTGTCCGGGCACAACATCTCGACCACCGAGGTCGAGTCGGCGCTCGTGTCGCACCCCTCGGTTGCCGAGGCCGCCGTGGTCGGCGCCGCCGACGAAACGACCGGCCAGGCCATCGTCGCCTTCGTGATACTGCGCGGTACGGCTGCCGCCTCGGACGAGCTCGTCGCGGAGCTGCGCAACCACGTCGGCGCCACGCTCGGCCCGATCGCCAAGCCGAAGCGGATCCTGCCGGTCGCCGAGCTGCCGAAGACCCGCTCCGGCAAGATCATGCGGCGTCTACTGCGTGACGTCGCCGAGAACCGCGAGCTGGGCGACGTCACGACGCTCACCGACTCCTCCGTGATGGACCTCATCCAGACCCAGCTGCCGTCCTCCTCCGAGGACTGACATCCGCGGCGGGTACCTGCCCGAGGAGCATCCGGCAACGCGCTGGATGCCCCTCGGGCATTTAAGGTGAAGATCACCGGATACAGCCCCCGCGCACCCCAGGTACAGTGGCAGCCGCGTCAACAAAGCAATAAGAAATCTCCACAGGGTGTGCCGGGAAGTCTGGTCGGCAAGTGCATCAGCCATCTCATCGCTGCCGTACCGACCCGGAGGTCCTCACTCGTGGCTGCGCCCACCCGCACACCCCCTTCCTCCCGACGCGTCTTTCTCGGGCGCCTGTCCCTCCCCGAGCGGAACTACCTCGCGGACGCCCTGCGTACCGAGACCGTCGGCGGAGCCATCGTGCTGGTCGCCGCGATAGCTGCCCTGGTGTGGGCGAACACCTTCGGTTCCAGTTACGCGGCCGTCAGCGACTTCCACCTCGGACCTGAGTCGCTGGGCCTCAACCTCTCCGTGGAGCACTGGGCGGCGGACGGGCTGCTCGCAATCTTCTTCTTCGTCGCGGGCGTCGAACTCAAGCGGGAACTGGTCGCGGGTGAACTGCGCGACCCCAAGGCGGCCGCCCTCCCGGTCGTCGCCGCGCTGTGCGGGATGGCGGTTCCGGCCGTCGTCTACACGCTCGTGACCGTGACCGGCGGAGGCTCCACGGCCGGCTGGGCCGTACCCACCGCCACCGATATCGCCTTCGCGCTCGCCGTCCTCGCGGTCATCGGCACCTCACTGCCGAACGCGCTGCGCGCCTTCCTGCTGACCCTCGCCGTCGTCGACGACCTCTTCGCGATCCTGATCATCGCGGTCTTCTTCACCGAGAAGATCAACTTCATGGCACTGATCGGCGCCTTCATCGGCCTCGCCGTGTTCTATCTGCTACTGCACAGGAATGTGCACGGCTGGTACATCTACGTACCGCTCGCCCTGGTCATCTGGGGCCTGATGTACAACAGCGGCATCCACGCCACCATCGCCGGTGTCGCCATGGGGCTGATGCTCCGCTGTACCCGGCGGGACGGCGAGACCCACTCCCCCGGCGAGCACATCGAGCACCTGGTCCGCCCGCTGTCGGCCGGAATCGCCGTGCCGCTGTTCGCCCTTTTCTCGGCCGGTGTCCCCCTCTCCGGCGGCACACTGGCGGACGTCTTCAACCGGCCCGAGACGCTCGGTGTCGTCCTGGGGCTCGTCGTCGGCAAGACGATAGGCATCTTCGGCGGTGCGTGGCTGGCCGCCCGCTTCACGAAGGCGGAGCTGAACAAGGACCTGGCTTGGGCGGACGTCTTCGCGGTCGCTTCGCTCGCCGGGATCGGCTTCACCGTCTCGCTGCTCATCGGTGAACTGGCCTTCGTCGGCGACGAGAACATGATCAACGAGATCAAGGCCGCCGTGCTGCTCGGCTCCCTGACAGCCGCCGTGTTCTCCGGTGTACTGCTCAGACTCCGGGTACGCAAATACCGGACGCTGTACGAGGAGGAGGAACTCGACGAGGACGAGGACGGGGTACCCGACGTCTACGAGCAGGACGACCCGGAGTACCACAGGCGAATGGCCGCGATCTACGAGAAGAAGGCTGCCGAGCACCGCCGCCTTGCCCAACTGGCAGGGGGCAGCGAGCAGCAAGCCGGACAGTCCGGCATGATCTGACACCAGATGTGTCGAGCAGGAGAGCAGGAGAGGGAGTCAGGGATGAGCGACCCCGGCAACAACGCGGGCAGTACCGAACGCAGTCTCGGGCAGCTGGTCGCCGCGGCGACAGCCGAGATGTCCGCACTGGTGCACGACGAGATCGCCCTGGCCAAGGCCGAAGTGCGGCAGGACGTCAAGCGCGGCGTCGCCGGGAGTGTGGCGTTCATCATCGCGGGGGTGCTGATTCTGTTCGCGATCCCGGTGCTGAGCTTCGCAGCGGCATACGGACTCCACTACCTGGGGCTCGGACTCGCCGTGTCGTTCACGATCGTGGGCGCAGCGTTCATCGTGCTGGCGGCGTTGCTCGCGCTGTTCGCCTTCTCCAAGCTCAAGAAGGTGAAGCCGCCGGAGAAGTCCATCGCTTCAGCCAAGCAGACGGCGGCCATGCTGCAGGGCGTCAAGCCGCACCCGCGCCCCGCAGTCACGGCGGGGACGAGCCGTCCGGTCACCGTGGGCAGCACGCCGGCGGACAAGTCCCTGGAAAAGTCTCCGGTCCACGACGAGGCATCCACTGTGGCACGCTCGTCCACATGAAGGTCCCCGATTCCAGCGCATCCGACCCAGTAGGCCCGGAAGGTCTGACAAGCCCGGAAGGTCAGGTAGGCCCGGACGGCTCCTCGGGCTCGACCGGCCGCTCAGGCCCCTCGAGCCACTCCGACCTGCCGAGTTCACCCGGCCCGGTCGGCTCCGGTGGGCCCGTGCGGCTCGACGGGCCGTGGACCCACCGGGACGTGGCGGCCAATGGCGCCCGCTTCCACATCGCCGAGCTCGGCGAGGGGCCGCTGGTGCTGCTGCTGCACGGCTTCCCGCAGTTCTGGTGGACCTGGCGCCGTCAGCTCACCGCACTGGCCGACGCCGGATTCCGCGCCGTGGCAATGGATCTGCGCGGGGTCGGCGGCAGCGACCGTACGCCCCGGGGTTACGACCCCGCCAACCTGGCGCTCGACATCACCGGCGTGATCCGCTCGCTCGGCGAACCGGATGCCGCCCTGGTCGGCCACGACATGGGCGGCTACCTCGCCTGGACAGCCGCGGTGATGCGGCCGAAGCTGGTGCGCCGCCTCGCGGTCTCCTCGATGCCGCATCCACGCCGCTGGCGTTCCTCGATGCTCTCCGACTTCGCGCAGTCCCGCGCGGGATCGTACATCTGGGGCTTCCAGCGCCCGTGGGTGCCGGAGCGTCAGCTCGTCGCGGACGATGCGGCGCTGGTTGGCCGACTGCTCCATGACTGGGCGGCCCCCCGGATCCCGAAGTTCCCCAACGATGCGGTGGTCGACGTCTACCGGCGCGCAATGTGCATCCCGTCGACGGCGCACTGCTCGATCGAGCCGTACCGCTGGATGGTGCGCTCCCTGGCACGTCCGGACGGAATCCAGTTCAACCGGCGCATGAAGCGGCCGGTGCTGGTACCCACACTGCATCTGCACGGTTCACTCGATCCAGCGATTCGTACGCGAAGCGCGGCGGGGTCCGGCGAATACGTCGAAGCCCCGTACCGTTGGCGACTTTTCGACGGTCTGGGGCACTTCCCCCACGAGGAGGATCCGGGCGGGTTCTCGGCCGAACTCATCAGCTGGCTCAAGGATCCCGAGCCCGACCGGTAGTCGTACGGGCATAGTTGTCCGACGAACAGCCAATTGCCCGGCGCATAGGCCAATTGGCTGACGGATGGGCGGTTACCGACCATGAGGCACGGGCAGACGTCGAGGTATGGGCTGGACGCACGACTTCGGTGACACAGCACGCAACCGTCGCTCGACCGCCACGGCGAGTCCGAGCACTCATGAGGGGGGCGGCCCCCAGGGCCGGGTGCACGATATGCATGTTCTGCATGATCCCCGGCTCGGAATTCCGCGCATTCTGCGCCGTCGGGCCCGCTGGGTCTCGGCGCGGCTGCGCCATCCACGCGGATGACGTCCGTCCCTGCCGACCGGTGAGCGTTCACCAGCCGCGTCCCTAACCTCACGGGTCAGTACAACTAGAGGGCGCACCCCTGGCTGTCGACCTGCTGGTTGGCGGTGCGGCCGTGCGCGATGTCCTGGCGGATCTCGTCGGCCGTCAGCGCATAGCCGGTGTCGGGGTCGTCGAGCGACTTCGCGAAGACAACTCCGTACACCTTGCCGTCGGGGGTCAGCAGCGGTCCGCCGGAGTTGCCCTGACGGACAGTCGCGAAGAGCGAGTACACATCGCGGCGGACGGTGCCTCGGTGGTAGATGTCCGGTCCGTTGGCGTCGATGCGGCCCCGGACGCGCGCGGCCCGTACGTCGTATGAGCCGTTCTCCGGGAAGCCCGCGACGATGGCACTGTTCCCGGTGTCGGCGTCGTGATCCGTGTCGGTGAACTTCAGCGGCTTCGCGTCGAGGTCCGGTACGTCGAGTACGGCGATGTCGCGCTCCCAGTCGTAGAGGACGACCTTGGCGTCGTACAGCCGCCCCTGGCCGCCGATCTGGACGGTCGGCTCGTCGACGCCGCCGACGACGTGGGCGTTGGTCATCACCCGGCGGTCGGAGAAGACGAAGCCGGTGCCTTCGAGGACCTTGCCGCAGCTCGGGGCCGTGCCGACAACCTTGACGATGGACTTCTTGGCGCTTGCCGCCACGGGGCTGCCGGCCAGCGCCGGGTCCGGGGCTTGGACCTCGGTGATCGGCTCGTTGGCGAAGGGGCTGAAGACCTGCGGGAAGCCGTTCTGCGCAAGGACCGAGGAGAAGTCCGTGAACCAGGTGGAGGCCCGGGCCGGCATCACCCGGGAGATGCCGAGCAGGATCGAGGAGCTACGGACCTCCTTGCCCAGCGTGGGCAGCGAGGTGCCGGCCAGCGCGGAGCCGATCAGCCAGGCGACCAGCAGCATCGCGACCACATTGACCAGAGCGCCGCCGGTGGCATCGAGGGCGCGCGCGGGCGACCACGTGATGTGCCGGCGGAGCTTGTTTCCGAGGTGGGTGGTGAACGCCTGGCCCACCGAGGCACAGACGATCACGATGACGACGGCGACGACAGCTGCCGCCGATGAGACCTCGGAGCCGTTCGTCAGCTGGTCCCACAGGACCGGCAGCAGATAGACGGCGACGAGACCGCCGCCCAGGAACCCGATCACCGACAGGATGCCGACGACGAACCCCTGGCGGTAGCCGATGACTGCGAACCACACGGCGCCGGCCAGCAGCAGGATGTCCAGCACGTTCACCGTCTATAGCCTCGCAGATTCGTCACCGGGCCTATTTCTTCAACTGGGTCCGGGCAGGGCCGGACAGCGCAGCACGGGAGTCAGCGTGTCACGCACGCCAGTCGAGCGGCACCTGCTTGGCGGTGTCCCACGGGCGCTCCCAGCCCGCGAAGTGCAGGATCCGGTCGATCACTCCGGCCGTGAAACCCCAGACCAGGGCGGATTCGACCAGAAATGCCGGGCCGCGGTGACCGCTCGGGTGGACCGTCGTCGCACGGTTGGCCGGGTCCGTGAGATCCGCCACTGGGACGGTGAAGACCCGGGCTGTCTCACCCGGATCGACGACGCCGACCGGGCTCGGCGACCGCCACCAGCCGAGGACCGGCGTCACGACGAAGCCACTCACGGGGATGTAGAGCCGGGGCAGCACTCCGAAGAGCTGCACTCCGCGCGGATCGAGGCCGGTCTCTTCCTGGGCCTCCCGCAGAGCGGCCCTGAGCGGGCCTGTGGTGGCCTGATCGCCGTCCTCCGGATCCAGGGCGCCGCCGGGGAAGGAAGGCTGCCCAGCGTGGGAACGCAGGCTTCCGGATCGCTCCATGAGGAGCAGCTCGGGGCCGCGCTCACCCTCCCCGAACAGCACGAGTACGGCGGACTGCCGCCCGGCGCCGCTCTCCGGCGGCAGAAAGCGGCTGAGCTGGTCCGGCTCGATCGTCCGCGCGGCCCGGGCCACGGGGTCGAGCCATTCGGGCAGGCCCTCGGTCGTGACGGTGATGGCTCCGTCGTGACCTGCGCCTGCCGCGGCGGCGGCCGCTGCCACCGCCGCTGCGGGGCTGACGGCCGCGGGGTTGATCGCCGCGGGTGCGGCTGCCGCTTCCGTGCTCTGTTCGTGCGTCTTCATAGGCACCCCTCGTCTCACAACGCCTGTCATCACTCATTTCGTTCCGGAGCGAGCGCCGTGCGTCAGTCGGCCCCCAGGGGCGGCGCGGGCTTGCCCGGGTAGTCCGCCGGCGGGCTCAGCCGCTGACCGGGCTGACCGCCCATCTCGTACTTCAGCAGCTTCCTGGCCTTCTCCGGGTCCGTCTCGCCCTCCCCGTACGCCGGGCAGAGAGGGGCGATCGGACAGGCGCCGCAGGCGGGCTTGCGGGCATGGCAGATGCGGCGGCCGTGGAAGACGACGCGGTGCGAGAGCATCGTCCACTCGCTCCTGGGGAAGATCGCGGCGATCTCGGCCTCGACCTTCTCCGGGTCCTCCTGCTCCGTCCACTTCCAGCGGCGAACCAGGCGCCCGAAATGGGTGTCGACCGTGATGCCCGGTACGCCAAAGGCATTCCCGAGCACGACATTGGCGGTCTTGCGGCCGACCCCCGGAAGCGTGACGAGGTCGGCGAGCCGACCCGGCACCTCGCCGCCGAACCTGTCCCTGAGCGCCGCGGAGAGGCCTATCAGCGCCTTGGCCTTGGCCCGGAAGAAGCCGGTCGGCCGAATGAGCTCTTCCATTTCCTCCGGAACGGCCGCGGCCATGTCCTCGGGGGTGGGGTAAGCGGCGAAGAGGGCGGGGGTCGTCTGGTTGACCCTCAGATCGGTGGTCTGGGCGGAGAGGACCGTGGCGACGAGAAGCTCGAAGGGGTTCCTGAAGTCCAGCTCGGTGTGGGCGTACGGGTAGAGCTCGGCGAGCTCACGGTTGATCCTGCGGGCACGGCGGACCATCGCCAGATGCGATTCCGGTTTCGCACCGGGTTCTGCACCGGATTTCGCGGGCTTCACGGTGGCCTTCGCGGCGGACTTCGACGCGGGCTTCGCGGTGGACTTGGCCCGTGCGGCGGACTTCGACGCGGGCTTCGCGGTGGACTTGGCCCGTGCGGCGGACTTCGACGCGGGCTTCGCGGTGGACTTGGCCCGTGCGGCGGACTTC
>NZ_JBEOYU010000011.1:0-49519 GCF_040297265.1 Streptomyces sp. NPDC001832 | reverse complement strand
TCGACGCGGGCTTCGCAGCGGACCTCGTGGCCGACTCGGTCGAGGACTTCGCTGCAGCCTTCGTCGCGGGGCTCGCAGCGGACCTCGCTGCGGTCTTCGCTCCGCCCCTCGGGACCTGCTCACCCGCAGGGTGTTTTGTCGCTTTTTTCGGGCGACTCGCAGCCTGTTCGCCCACAGCGGAATCGCGGCCTTCCGGCACCCCGTCAACCCCCTCGGCCTGTGCTCTCACGGCGTTTTGGACACCCGGCCAGCCTAGAGCCACGCACTGACATCCGCCTCGGTCAACCGCGTATCCACCCCCGATCGGCCCCCTGCCTCACGGTTCGGCACGCTCGTGCGTCAAACTGGTTTGTGATTGATCGCACTGTTTTACCGTCCGGCATGATGGGGAGCACGGTTCCCTGTACAGGCCGACAAGGAGAGAATTCGTGGACGACGTTCTGCGGCGCGCCCCGCTTTTCGCGGCGCTCGATGATGAGCAGGCCGCGGAGCTCCGCGCCTCGATGAGTGAGGTGACCCTCGCGCGCGGCGACGCGCTGTTCCACGAGGGCGACCCGGGCGACCGCCTCTATGTGGTCACCGAGGGCAAGGTGAAGCTCCACCGCACCTCCCCCGACGGGCGCGAGAACATGCTGGCGGTCCTCGGCCCCGGCGAGCTGATCGGTGAGCTGTCCCTCTTCGACCCGGGCCCCCGCACCGCCACCGCGACCGCGCTGACCGAGGTCAAGCTCCTCGGCCTCGGCCACGGCGACCTCCAGCCCTGGCTGAACGCCCGCCCCGAGGTGGCCACGGCCCTGCTGCGCGCCGTCGCCCGGCGACTGCGCAAGACCAATGACCAGATGTCCGACCTGGTCTTCTCGGACGTACCGGGCCGGGTCGCCCGTGCCCTCCTCGACCTGTCGCGCCGCTTCGGCGTCCAGTCCGAGGAAGGCATCCATGTCGTCCATGACCTGACCCAGGAAGAGCTGGCCCAGCTCGTAGGCGCCTCCCGCGAGACGGTCAACAAGGCACTCGCCGACTTCGCCGGGCGCGGCTGGCTGCGCCTGGAGGCGCGCGCCGTGATCCTGCTGGACGTGGAGCGCCTGGCGAAGCGGTCCCGCTAGCCGGCCCACCGGTCGGCCGACGAGCGGACGCCGTCCCCGTACGCGGGGCCCCTCCGCACGGCGGGGCCTCGCGCGCATCCGGCCCTCCTCGGGCGTGTTTCGCAGGTCCCGTCCGGCGGGGCGGACAATGCTGCCTTCGCAACACGACCCGGTCGCGGCACTAGATCACTAGATCAGCCCGTGCTCGCTCAGGTACTCCAGCTGCGCCAGCACCGAGAGTTCCGCCGCGGGCCACAGGGATCGGTCCACGTCCGCGTACACCTGCGCCACCACCTCCGAGGCCGTTCGGTATCCGGCCTCGACCGCCGTCTCCACCTGGGCCAGCCGGTGCGCGCGGTGTGCGAGGTAGAACTCGACCGCTCCCTGCGCGTCCTCCAGCACCGGGCCGTGCCCCGGCAGCACCGTGTGCACGCCGTCGTCGACCGTCAGCGAACGCAGCCTCCGCAGCGAGTCCAGGTAGTCGCCGAGCCGCCCGTCCGGGTGCGCGACGACCGTGGTGCCGCGTCCGAGGATCGTGTCCCCCGTCAGCACCGCCCGGTCGGCGGGCAGATGGAAGGAGAGCGAGTCCGCGGTGTGCCCGGGGGTCGGCACGACGTACATCTCCAGGCCGCCGGTGGTGATCACGTCGCCCGTGGTCAGACCTTCGTCACCGAGGCGCAGCGCAGGGTCCAGGGCGCGCACCTTCGTACGGGTCAACTCGGCGAAGCGCGCCGCGCCCTCCGCATGGTCGGGGTGCCCGTGGGTGAGGAGGGTGAGCGCGATCCGGTGGCCCGCCCTCTCAGCGGTGTCGATGACGGCCCGCAGATGTATGTCGTCCAGCGGGCCCGGGTCGATGACGACCGCGAGATCGGAGTCGGGCTCGGCGACGATCCAGGTGTTGGTGCCGTCCAGCGTCATCGGCGAGGCGTTGGGGGCGAGGACGTTGACGGTACGGGTGGTGGCGGGTCCGGAAAGCACCCCGCCGCGTGGCTGCCCTGGCAGCCCGGCCGCGTCGCTCATACGGCGTCGCCTCCAGCACCGCCTGCACCGGCCCGCCCGCTCTGGATGTGCTTGGTGAACTCGTCGTGTCCCGGCCAGCGCAGCACCAATTCGTCACCCTCCAGCCGCGCCTGCGCCAGTACGGGGGTGAGGTCCTGGGAATCCGCCGCCTTCAGCGCCTCGGCGGCTGTCCCGTACGGCCTGAGCGCCCGCAGCGTCGACACGGTCGGTGGCATCATCAGCAGCTCGCCCCTGTCGTACCCGTCGGCGGCCTCTCCGGGCCCTACCCACACCGTACGGTCGGCCTCCGTGGAGGCGTTGCGGGTGCGCTGGCCCTCGGGGAGCGCGGCGACGAAGAACCAGGTGTCGTAGCGGCGCGGTTCGAACTCGGGGGTGATCCAGCGTGCCCAGGCACCCAGCAGATCGGAGCGCAGCACCAGCCCGCGCCGGTCCAGGAACTCCGCGAAGGACAGCTCGCGGGCAACCAGTGCCTCGCGGTCGGCCTCCCAGTCGGCGCCGGTGGTGTCGCTGACGACCGTGTCGGCGGTCGGCCCGGCGAGGAGGACACCCGCCTCCTCGTACGTCTCACGGACCGCCGCGCAGATGATGGCCTGCGCCTCGGTCACCGTATCGACGCCGAGCCGCTCGGCCCAGCTCTCCAGCGCGGGTCCGGCCCAGCCGACGAGCCGGTCGTCGTCGCGCGGGTCGACTCCGCCACCCGGATAGGCGTACGCCCCACCGGCGAAGGCCATGGAGGCGCGGCGGCGCAGCATGTGGACGGCGGGGCCGCCCTCGGTGTCAACGGCAGAATCCCGGAGCAGCATCACGGTGGCAGCCCGCTTCGGGGTCGCGGCCGTCAGCTCACCTGCGGCGAGTGCCCGGATCCGGTCGGGCCATTCCGGTGGGTACCACTGACCATTGGACATGGCCGGAGGCTATCCGGAACCGCGACGATGTTCGAGAGGCACGTTGATCCGTACATGCCCCGTACACGCGTGATCCCGCCCGGTCGTGACGACCGGGCGGGATCAGAGAAACGGCAGCGGAAGGCGAGCGGACGGCAGCGACCGCCGAAGGACCACTACGGACGTACGGCTCAGGTCCCGACCAGCTCGACCTGGACCTCGACCTCCACCGGCGCGTCCAGCGGCAGCACCGCGACACCCACCGCGCTGCGCGCGTGCACGCCCTTGTCGCCGAGGACCGCGCCCAGCAGCTCGCTGGCGCCGTTGATCACGGCGGGCTGCCCGGTGAAGTCGGACGCCGAGGCGACGAAGCCCACGACCTTCACGACTCGCGCGATCCGGTCCAGGTCGCCCGCGACGGACTTCACGGCGGCCAGCGCGTTGAGCGCGCAGGTCTTCGCCAGTTCCTTGGCCTCGTCGGCCGTGACCTCCGCACCGACCTTGCCGGTGACGGCGAGCTTGCCGTCCACCATCGGGAGCTGACCGGAGGTGTGCACATACACCCCAGACTGCACGGCCGGCTGGTACGAGGCCAGCGGCGGCACGACGTCCGGCAGCGTCAGCCCGAGCTCGGCGAGCTTCGCCTCGACTGCGCCCGCCACTACGCCTTCTCCCGCTTCAGGTAGGCCACGAGCTGCTCGGGGTTGTTCGGGCCGGGAACGACCTGGACCAGCTCCCAGCCGTCCTCGCCCCAGGTGTCCAGAATCTGCTTGGTCGCGTGCACGAGAAGGGGCACGGTCGCGTATTCCCACTTGGTCATGGCCCGACTGTAATGCCTGGCACGCGCAGCCTCGTGCGTAGCCCGCGGCCCGACTGGTTAGGCTCGAATACGTGAGCAGGTTCCAGGTCGTCAGCGGCAAGGGCGGTACCGGTAAGACCACGGTCGCCGCCGCCCTCGCGCTCGCCCTCGCGGCCGAGGGCAGGCGAACCCTCCTCGTGGAGGTCGAGGGCAGGCAGGGCATCGCCCAGCTCTTCGAGACGGAGTCCCTTCCCTACGAGGAGCGCAAGATCGCCGTCGCGCCGGACGGCGGCGAGGTGTACGCCCTCGCAATCGACGCCGAACGTGCCCTTCTCGACTACCTCCAGATGTTCTACAAGCTCGGCAGCGCGGGCCGTGCACTCAAGAAGCTCGGCGCGATCGACTTCGCCACCACGATCGCGCCCGGTGTACGGGACGTGCTGCTGACCGGCAAGGCCTGCGAAGCCGTACGCCGCAAGGACAAGCAGAACCGGTACGTCTACGACTACGTGATCATGGACGCCCCGCCCACCGGGCGCATCACCCGCTTCCTCAATGTGAACGACGAGGTGGCGGGGCTGGCCCGGATCGGCCCGATACACAATCAGGCGCAGGCCGTGATGCGGGTACTGAAGTCCCCCGAGACCGCGGTCCATCTGGTGACGCTGCTGGAGGAGATGCCGGTCCAGGAGACCGCGGACGGCATCGCGGAGCTGCGGGCCGCCGAACTGCCGGTCGGCCGGGTCATTGTGAACATGGTGCGACCGCATCTGCTGGACGAGGACGCGCTGCGCACCGCCGCGGGCGGCCGCCGCAAGGAGATCGCCAAGGCGCTGACCCGGGTGGGCGTGACCGGCTCCGCGGGGCTCGTCCGCCCCCTGATCGGGCAGGCCGCCGAGCATGCCCAGCGAGTCGAGCTGGAGCGCGAGCAGCGCGAGGTGCTCGCGGGTCTGGAGCTGCCGGGGTACGAACTCCCGCTGATCGGCGAGGGTATGGACCCGGCCGGGCTCTACAGCCTGGCGACCGATCTCCGCAAGCAGGGCGTGGGTGGCGGTGCGAGCGAAGGGGTGGGTACATGACACAGCGCACGGACGCGGGCGCGGCCACGGACTCGGCCGCGGGCAGAGCCGCCGCCACGGCCACCCTGCCCGCCCCCGCGCTGGACACCGACGCACTGCTCGACGACCCCGGCATCCGGATCGTCGTGTGCTGCGGTTCGGGCGGAGTCGGCAAGACCACGACCGCCGCGGCGCTGGGCGTACGGGCGGCCGAGCGCGGCCGTAAGGTCGTCGTCCTCACCATCGACCCGGCGCGCAGGCTCGCCCAGTCCATGGGCATCGACTCGCTGGACAACATCCCACGCCGGGTGGCGGGCATCGACGGCGAGAGTGCCGGGGAACTGCACGCCATGATGCTCGACATGAAGCGGACCTTCGACGAGATCGTCGAGGCGCACGCGGACGGCGAGCGGGCCCGCGCAATCCTGGAGAACCCCTTCTACCAGTCCCTGTCGGCCGGATTCGCCGGCACGCAGGAGTACATGGCGATGGAGAAGCTCGGGCAGCTGCGGGCGCGCAATGAGTGGGACCTGATCATCGTCGACACCCCGCCGTCACGCTCCGCGCTGGATTTCCTGGACGCACCGAAGCGGCTCGGTTCGTTCCTGGACGGCAAGTTCATCAAACTGCTGATGGCCCCGGCGAAGGTGGGCGGCCGGGCCGGGATGAAGTTCCTCAACGTGGGCATGTCGATGATGACCGGCACCCTCGGCAAGTTGCTCGGCGGTCAATTCCTGCGCGACGTACAGACCTTCGTTGCGGCGATGGACACCATGTTCGGCGGCTTCCGCACCCGGGCCGACGCCACGTACAAACTGCTGCAGGCGCCCGGTACGGCGTTCCTGGTCGTCGCGACACCGGAGCAGGACGCTCTGCGTGAGGCGGCGTACTTCGTGGAACGGCTGGCCGCGGAGGACATGCCGCTGGCCGGTCTGGTGCTCAACCGCGTCCATGGCAGCGACGCCGCCCGGCTCTCCGCCGAGCGCGCACTTGCGGCCGCAGAAAATCTTGACGGCGTCGGCATTGTGGATCAAACGGCCGGGAAGGCTGGACTTCGTGACCCGGCCGACTGGTCGGTCGCCTCTCCCGAAGCCGTTGCCGATCCTTCCGAGCACGAGGACATCGAAGACCGTAAGCCAGATCCCGAGCCGGCTCCCGAAGCCGCAACCGAATCCGTGACCGAGGCCGCTTCTGTCGAGCAGCTGACCGCAGGTCTGTTGCGGCTGCACGCGGAACGGATGCAGGTGGTCGCACGCGAACAACGCACACGCGACCGCTTCACCGCGCTGCACCCCGAGGTCGCCATGACCCAAGTGGCCGCGCTGCCCGGTGACGTGCATGACCTCGAAGGGCTTCGGGCCATCGGGGACCGGCTCGCGACCGGTTCCGACCCCGCCGGAGCTGCGTAGCCGTCCGTACGTTCTACCCCACCGCGGCGTACCTCTCGTGCAGTTCGTCGTCTTCCAGCCCGATCGCCACGGGCAGGATGCCCGTGGACTGCTCGTACTCGCTGCGCGCGGTCTCCAGCAGCCGACGCCAGGACGTGACGGTGGGTCGCCTGCGCAGCAGTGCGCGGCGCTCCCGCTCCGTCATTCCGCCCCACACGCCGAATTCGACGCGATTGTCCAGCGCATCGGCCAGACACTCGGTCCGCACCGGACATCCGGTGCACACCGCCTTGGCCCTGTTCTGCGCTGCCCCTTGTACGAACAGTTCATCCGGATCGGTAGTGCGGCAGGCCGCCTGCGCACTCCAGTCGCTTACCCAGCCCATCACGGCGCCGTCCTCTCCCGAATCGAGGCTCCCCCACGGCGGTAGCGGCATATTCACCGCTGCCAGTTGAGGACGTTACGGAAGGCGGCGACAGCACAACACCCCCTTCGGGCCCAATCTTGAATGGCCCGAACGGACTATGCGTATACGGCAGATCACCCAGGGGAGTGAGGTGAGGACATAGCTAAAAATCCCAGCAGAATCAGGACAGTTCACCTGGATCGCAACGGACGTTCGATGACACAGGAGGAGAATTCGGGAGTGCCTGAGCTCGTGGCCGGATCGTGCACGGGGTAGATACGCAACGGGACTGCTGTGACAGTTGAGAGCAGCTTAGGCCAAGGCATATACGCGTGTCCGGCGAATGAGAACGTAGGCTGCCCCCATGCCAAAGAAGCGCTCAGGCGGGGGTCTCACGACGACCCAGCAGGCCGCCAAGTTCCTCGGTGTCGCCGCACTTTCCGGAGTTGTGCTGGCGGGCATCGCGCTGCCGGCCACCGGAGCACTGGGTCTCGCCGCGAAGGGGACGGTCGAGGGATTCGACGAGATCCCGGCCAATCTCCAGACTCCGCCGCTGAGCCAGCGCACCGAGATCCTGGACAGCAAGGGCGGATTGATCGCCTCGGTTTATTCGCGCGACCGCACAGTGGTCGAACTGAAGGACATCTCGCCGTACATGCAGAAGGCAATAGTGGCGATCGAGGACGCCCGCTTCTACGAGCACGGGGCGATCGACCTCAAGGGCATCCTGCGCGCACTGAACCGCAATGTGCAGGACGGTGGGACCACACAGGGCGCCTCGACCCTCACGCAGCAGTACGTGAAGAACGTCTTCGTCGAGGAGGCCGGCGACGACCCGGACAAGGTCGCGCAGGCCACGCAGCAGACCATGGGCCGCAAGATCCAGGAACTGAAGTACGCGATCCAGGTCGAGGAGAAGCTCGGCAAGAAGCGGATCCTGACGAACTACCTGAACATCACCTTCTTCGGGCAGCAGGCGTACGGCGTCGAGGCCGCCGCCCAGCGCTACTTCTCCAAGTCGGCGAAGGACCTGACGCTGGAGGAGTCCGCGCTGCTGGCCGGCCTCGTGCAGTCGCCGAGCCACTACGACCCGGTCTACAACCCCGCGGAGGCGACCAAACGTCGCAACACCGTGCTCCAGCGCATGGCCGACGTCGGAGACATATCGCAGGCCGAGGCCGACAAGGCCAAGGCGAACCCGATCAAGCTGAAGGTCAAGAAGCCGCAGAACGGCTGCATCACGGCCGTCAGCGGCGCCGGCTTCTTCTGTGACTACGTACGTCACGTCTTCCTCTCCGACCCGGTCTTCGGCAAGACCAAGGAGGACCGGGCCAAGGTCTGGAACCGGGGTGGTCTGACGGTCCGGACGACGCTCGACCCGCAGTCCCAGCAGTCGGTGCAGAACTCGATCAAGGACCACGTCTACAAGTCGGACAAGGTCGCGACGGCCGTGACGCTGGTCGAGCCGGGCACCGGCAAGATCATGGGGATGGGCCAGTCCAAGCCGTACGGCTTCGGGCCCAATGAGACCCAGTACAACTACTCGGTCAACAAGAGCATGGGCGGGTCGAACTACGGCTTCCCGACCGGTTCGACGTTCAAGCCGTTCCTCGCCGCAGCGGCCATAGAGGGCGGCAAGCCGGCTACGCAGACCTACCCCTCCCCATACGAGATGGACTACCCGGACACGGTGCAGTCCTGCGGGAAGCCGTGGGTCAACGACGGCGTGCCGAAGTATCACCTGGAGAACGAGAGCGAGACCGAAAAGGGGCCCTACGCGCTGAAGGAGGCGATGGAGAAGTCCGTCAACACATACTTCGTCCAGATGCTCCAGGACATCGGCATGTGTCCGGTCTCGAAAATGACCGACAAACTGGGTGTGGTGCAGGGCGACGGCACCAAGCTGCCGCAGAACCCGTCCACGCTGACCCTCGGTTCCAACGGCCTGTCGCCGCTGACGATGGCCAGTGCCTACGCCGCCTTCGCCAACCGCGGTACGTACTGCACACCGATCGCCATCGAGTCGGTCAAAACGGCGGACGGCACCTCGCTCCCCGTACCGAAGACCTCTTGCTCGCAGGCGATGTCACCGACGACGGCCGACACCATCAACACGCTGCTGCGCGGCGTGGTCGACTCCGGTACCGGCCAGGAGGCGGGTCTCCAGAACCGCGACAACGCAGGCAAGACCGGTACGACCGACGCCCGTAAGAACGCCTGGTTCGTCGGCTACACGCCGAACATGTCCGGCGCGGTCTGGGTCGGCAGCCCGTCCCAGAGCGTCGAGATGGAAAACATCACCATCGGTGGTGTGTACCAGGACAAGGTGTACGGCGGGCAGGTCCCCGGACCGATCTGGCGTGACGCGATGACGGGCGCCCTCGATGGAGTGCCCGCCCCCTCCTTCAACGCCGTCAACATCCCGGACGCGCCGGAGCACGGCAATGACGAGGGCGGTGACGGGCCGGATCCCGGGGGCAAGAGGCCCGGCAATGAGCCCGGCGACAAAAATCCGTTCCCCGGCGGGGGCATCCCGCAGCACGTGATCGGCGGGCACAGCGGCGGGCACAACGGCGGCCACGGCGGTCGGGCCCACGGCGGTACGCAGGGTCCCTGACCCGTACGGTTCACGCAGTGAAGA
The DNA here is from genome assembly GCF_040297265.1 of Streptomyces sp. NPDC001832. Taxonomy (NCBI): domain Bacteria; kingdom Bacillati; phylum Actinomycetota; class Actinomycetes; order Kitasatosporales; family Streptomycetaceae; genus Streptomyces; species Streptomyces sp. NPDC001832. The sequence continues at coordinate 40,241 of NZ_JBEOYU010000011.1, read as the reverse complement.
TGGGGCGCCCCGGATCGATCCTGATCCGGGGCGCCCCACTCCGTGCATCCCTGTGCGTACGTCGCGCGGCCTCTCAGCCCGCCAGGAGCTTCTTCACCGCCGCAGCTACCCGGCCGCCGTCCGCGCGCCCCGCGACCTTCGGGTTCACGATCTTCATGACGGCGCCCATCGCCCGCGGCCCCTCGGCCCCGGCGGCCTTCGCCTCCTCGACGGCGGACGCCACGATCGCGCCCAGCTCGTCGTCGCTCAGCTGCTTCGGCAGGTATGCGTCGAGCAGCTCACCCTCCGCCTTCTCGCGCTCGGCCTGCTCGGTCCGGCCGCCCTGGGCGAAGGCCTCGGCCGCCTCACGGCGCTTCTTCGCCTCCCTGGCGATCACCTTCTGCACCTCGTCGTCGGAGAGTTCGCGCGCCGTCTTGCCACTGACCTCCTCCTTCGTGATGGCGGTGAGGGTCAGCCGGAGCGTGGACGAGGTCAGCTCGTCACGCGCCTTCATGGCTGTGGTGAGGTCTTCCTTGAGCTTGGACTTGAGCGTGGTCATGTGGTGATTGTGGCAGGTAGGAAGCGCTCACCGCCCGCCGGTTTTCTTCCCGCCGCACCGTGTCTGCGACGATGGGCGCATGCGCGCACGCTACGGAGTACCCCTGAAAGTCACGGCAGTCGGCGCAGCGGTCGGCGCTGTCGGCCTCGCCTACGCCGCCGGTTTCGAGGCCCGATCGTTCCGCCTGCGACGGGTCACCATCCCCGTACTCCCGTACGGGGCACGGCCGTTGCGCGTACTCCAGGTCTCCGACATCCACATGGTGAGCGGCCAGCGCAAGAAGCGCGCCTGGCTGCAGTCGCTGGCCGGCCTGCGCCCGGACTTCGTCGTGAACACCGGCGACAACCTCTCGGACCCCGGGGCCGTACCCGAGCTGCTCGACGCACTCGGTCCGCTGATGCAGTTCCCGGGTGTGTACGTCTTCGGCTCCAACGACTACTACGGCCCCAAGCTCCGCAACCCTGCCCGCTACCTCTTCGAGAAGGCCCAGGGCAAACACGGCCTCAACGGGAACGCCCCTGCGGTCGGCGTCGTCCACAACCCGTGGGAGCCGATGCGCGACGCCTTCGACGAGGCGGGCTGGCGGGGCCTGTCCAACACCCGCGGCCGCCTCAAGATCGACGGCCTGGAGATCGCCTTCACCGGCCTGGACGATCCGCACATCAAGCGCGACCGCTACGCGGAGGTGGCAGGCGGCCCCGAGACGGGCGCCGACCTCTCCATCGGCGTGGTCCATGCCCCCTACCTGCGCTCCCTGGACGCATTCACGGCGGAGGGTTACCCCCTGATCCTGGCCGGTCACACCCACGGCGGCCAGCTCTGCATCCCCTTCTACGGCGCCCTGGTCACCAACTGCGACCTGGACACGGACCGGGTCAAGGGCCTCTCCACCCACTCCGTCGAGGAGCACCGCGCCTACCTTCACGTCTCAGCAGGCTGCGGAACCAACCGCTACACCCCGGTCCGCTTCGCCTGCCCACCCGAGGCGACCCTGCTGACCCTGACGCCCCGGGACTGAGTACCCACGGCCCCCCCTCGCCCTGAGCAGCGCATAAACCGGATTTCGTCTGCGGGCGCGGGTGGGCTAAAGTAATCGATGTCGCCGGGACACCGGCGGCGATCGGGGTGTAGCGCAGCTTGGCAGCGCGCTTCGTTCGGGACGAAGAGGTCGTGGGTTCAAATCCCGCCACCCCGACAGCTGAAATACCAGGTCAGGGGCCTGATCCACTCGATGGATCAGGCCCCTGAGTGGTTTCTGAGCTATCTTGGGAGCCGTTCGGGAGCCAAGTGCGGGAGACGGCTCCGGACAGGTCGACGCCATGGCTGTCCCGTGGAGCAGCCGAGGACGGCGCAGTCCCTCGCAAGATGTTCACGCTCTGGGAGCGGCGTGACGGGTTCCACGGGCGTGGTGATCCAGTCGGTCACGTCGGCTTCCTCACGGGGCGACGGGCTGTGCGCGTCAAGGCCTACGCCACGGTGACCTTGGCCGCGAAGGCACCCAGATTGCCCGACATGCGTACGAGGCGCTCGTCCAGCGTCAGAGACTCCTCGTACCGTCCTGAACGCAGCTTCGGCTGCCGCTTGCCGCGCAGATACAGGGAGCAGGCGAGGTCCGCGCAGATGTAGATACCGACCGTGTTGCCCTCGCGGCCCCGGGCGCCCGCCAAGGGGGCAGCGAGCAGAGTGACCCCGGAGGAGGCGTGACCTGTCAGGCAGATCTGACACATGCTGGACTTCACGGCGCTGGTACGCCTCACGGAGGGTATACGCAGAGATATCCCCAGCAGACCCTGTTCTCGGGGCACCACGAGGTGTGCCCGCAGCGGCGCGCCCGGATCCACCCAACCCAAGAAGTCCAGGTCTTCCCAGGGCAGTTCGGCGAAGTCGAGCGGCAGCCGAAGCCGCGCCGCCTCACCCTTGGTGCAGTTCACGAAGGATGAGCGGATCTGTTTCTCGCTGAGCGGTTCCACGGGCATCGACCCTATGTCCGCCCGGACTGGCCCGCATCTCAATATTCCCGTGATCCGCCGGACAGGACCAGCATCGGTCATGGGCTCCCTCCCTGCCGCGACGGAGCACGTCTGACGCGGAGCGGCTGCGCCCTGGGCGCGCATGCGGCGCGGATCTGATCCGTAAAGGGGGATACCCGGCATGCGGCCGCCCGCCGCATTTCTGTTGCGTTCAGGCGCGGGCAAACTGCTTCGGGCTCAGGCGTGTTGCTTCACACACGATGGGCCCTGAGTACCGGCCTCGGTCAGGACCCGGCCGGCCGCGACGCCTTGATCGAGTACATCAGCGGGATGCGCGGACGGTTGACCGGGAAACGGTAGTAGCCGTCTCCCTGCCGCTTGAGCACCTCGAAGCGTGCGAAGAGCGAGACGTCGTGCTCGTGCAGGAACTCGATCCGCAGCCCGGCGGCGGCCAGCGCCGACACCACGTCGCCGATCGGATGCTGCCATTCAACGCTGCGGTTGTGGACGGTCGGTGCGTCAAAGTCCGCGTACGTGCCCGGCGTTTCGTCAACCCATGCGTCGCGGCTGAAGTAGTCGTGGACGACCTTCGCGCCGGTCGAATCGTCGAGGCAGTCCGTGAGCGGATGGAACTCCGCAAGGTAGAGGAAGCCGCCGGGCGCCACGAGCGACGCGGCGGTCTCGGCCCAACGCCGGGTGTCGGGCAGCCAGTTCAGCGCGCCGACGCCGGTGTAGACGATGTCGTACGAAGAATCCGGGACGGCCTGCGCGGCGTCATGAACATCGGCGGCGACGAACGCTGCCCGGTCCTCGGTAAACCCCAGCTCGCGAGCCAGGCCGCGCGCGGTCTCCACGGCCGGTTCGGAGAAGTCCAGACCGACGACGTGCGCGGCGCCGTGCCGGGCCCAGGAGAGGGTGTCAACCCCGATGTGGCACTGCAGATGCAGCAGCGACTTGCCCGTGACATCTCCGACCTCGGCGAGTTCGAAGTCGCGCAGGGCGTCCTTGCCTGCGCGGAAGGACGCCAGGTCGTAGAAGTCGCTCCCGGCGTGGATGGGGACCCGCTCGTCCCAGCGCGCACGGTTGGCCTCGTGCCAGTCGGCAGGGGTCGGTGCATACATGCCCAGGAGGTTATCCACAGGCTGCGGACGATGCGAACGAGTTGTCGGCGTTCCGGCGCAGAATGGGGGGCATGACTGAGATCACTGGCTCGACCGCCCCCACCGCACCAGCGACCGATTCGGCTTCGGCGACCGCTTCCGTACCGGAGTGGGAGCAGCGCTTCCGGGCGCCGCGGGTGTCGTTGCCCGACTGGGCGGAGGATGCGCCGGATCGCGCGCTGTTCGTCTCCAATGCCACGGGGACGTACGAGCTGTACGCCTGGGACCGCGCGACCGGCGAGCAGCGCCAGGTGACCGACCGGCCGAACGGGACGACGGACGGCGTGCTGACACCGGACGGCGAGTCGATCTGGTGGTTCAGCGACACCGATGGGGACGAGTTCGGGGTGTGGATGCGCCAGCCGTTCCAAGGCGGCGAGGGCGGGGAGGTGGTGGACGAGCCGGCAGCACCCGGCCTCAAAGCCTCGTACCCGGCCGGGCTCGCGATCGGGCGGGACGGTACGGCGGTGGTCGGCCGTTCGACCGACGAGGACGGGACGACGATCCATGTCGTACGGCCCGGGGCCGCGCCCGTCGAGATCTACCGTCACCGCGAGTCGGCGGGCGTCGGCGACCTGTCGTACGACGGGATGCTGATCGCCCTGGAGCACACCGAGCACGGCGATGCGATGCACTCCGCGCTCCGCGTGGTGCGGCCCGATGGGTCGACGGTCGCCGAGCTGGACGACACCGAGGGCGGTACGAAGGAGCTGGGCCTGTCCGTGCTGGGCTTCGCCCCCGTCGCCGGGGACACCCGGTTGCTGGTCGGGCATCAGCGTCGGGGCCGTTGGGAGCCGATGATCTGGGATCCGATGACAGGCACGGAGACGGACCTCGCGATCGAACTGCCCGGTGATGTGGGTGCCGAGTGGTATCCGGACGCGTCCGCGCTGCTGATCGTGCACGGCTTCGAAGCCCGCAGCGACCTGTGGCGGTACGAGCCGGGGGCGGGCAGCGCTCCCGTCCGGGTGGAGACCCCCGCGGGTTCGGTGTCGGGTGCCACGGCCCGGCCGGACGGCACGGTGGAGTACCTGTGGTCGTCGGCCGCGCAGCCGCCCGTCATCCGGTCCACCTCGGGTGCGGTGGTGCTCGATCCGCCCGGCTTGAAGGCTCCGGCGTCCGTGCCGGTGGAGGACGTGTGGGTGGACGGGCCCGGGGGCCGTGTCCACGCACTCGTGCAGCGGCCCGCCGCCCCGGCACAGGGCCCGTTTCCCACCGTGTTCGAGATCCACGGCGGCCCGACCTGGCACGACAGCGACGCCTTCGCCTCCGGCCCCGCAGCCTGGGTGGACCACGGCTACGCGGTCGTCCGGGTCAACTACCGCGGCTCCACCGGATACGGCCGCGCCTGGACGGACGCGCTCAAGCACCGGGTCGGCCTGATCGAGCTGGAGGACATCGCCGCGGTACGGGAGTGGGCGGTGAAGTCCGGGCTCGCGGACCCGGCGAAGCTGGTCCTGGCCGGTGGCTCCTGGGGCGGCTATCTGACCCTGCTCGGTCTCGGTACGCAGCCGGACGACTGGGCCCTGGGCCTGGCTGCGGTCCCGGTCGCCGACTACGTCACGGCGTATCACGACGAGATGGAGGACCTGAAGGCGATGGACCGCACGCTGCTGGGCGGCACGCCGGAGGAGGTTCCCGAGCACTTCGAGGCCTCGTCCCCGCTGACGTACGTCGACGCCGTCCGGGCGCCGGTCTACATCTCGGCGGGCGTCAACGACCCGCGCTGCCCGATCCGCCAGGTCGAGAACTACGTGGACCGGCTGAAGGGCCGTGACGCGGTGCACGAGGTCTACCGGTACGACGCGGGACACGGTTCGCTCGTCGTGGAGGAACGGATCAAGCAGTTCCGGCTGGAACTCGACTTCGCCCAGCGCCACCTGGCCGCGGGTTCTGCCCCCGCCGCCCCGTCGAGCCCGTCCGGCGAATAGGGGCAACCGCTCCCCACCCGGCACCCCGTTCCGGGCGAGCGGAGCGGGGCCGTACCGTGGAGGGGTGTACCGGTTCCTGCTGACCCCGCGATGGTGGGGGATCAACATCTTCGTCGTGCTGGCCATCCCGTTCTGCGTCTTCATGGGCACCTGGCAGCTCGGCCGCTTCGAGGACCGCGTGCAGACGCACGAAGCCGCTGAGAAGCAGCCTGCCCCGGGCACGAGGGCCGCCAAGCCGATCGACGACCTCCTGCCCGTCGACACGGTGACCTCCGGCCGCCCCGCCACCGCCACCGGCCGTTACGCCGACCAGTTCCTGGTGCCCGGCCGGGAGTTGGACGACAAGAGCGGCTTCTATGTCCTGAACATGCTCCGTACGGACAGCGGCAAGGCCTTGCCGGTAGTACGCGGCTGGCTGCCCGGCGAGCCCGGCCAGACCGCCGTGCCCGCCGCACCGACCGGCGAGGTCACGGTGACCGGCGACCTCCAGGCCTCCGAGAACGCCAGCACCCCGGGCGTCGACACGGCGGGTGGGCTCCCGGACGGCCAGCTCGGCATGATCAGCGCCGCGTCCCTGGTCAACCTCGTCCCGTACGACGTCTACGACGCATGGATAACGCTCCAGGACACCGGCTCCAGCGGCGCGCTGCGCCCCGTACCGGCCGCCGCACCGCAGAACACCGGGCTCGATCTGAAGGCCTTCCAGAACCTCGGCTACACAGGCGAATGGTTCGTCTTCGCCGGGTTCGTGCTCTTCATGTGGTTCCGGCTGGTCCGCCGCGAGGTCGAAGCGGCACGGGACCTGAAGCTGGGCCTCGTCGAAAGCACGGATGCGGGCACAGACACTGACACCGTCCGCACTGATTCCGCCGATTCCGCCGATTCCAACGTGAGCGCCGGCACGGCCTGAGACAGACATACGTGAGGGGCCCGCCGGACAATCCGGCGGGCCCCTCACGTATGCGTCCTGGGCCGTCGCCCCTGCGTCACGTCGCGGGGGCCAGCAACCCGGTTCGGTAGATCGTGCCCGCGCAGGCGTTGGCGATCTTCGTCTCCGCGACCGGCGCCCCCGCTTCCGGCGTGTGCGTCACGGAAATGCTGCCGTCCAACGCCCCGCCACCGTCCTCGCTGCCGAGTTGTGCAGCCGTGTCCGTGGTCCCGTCAGCGGCACCCGTATCACTACCGGCGGCGCCGCTCGCGCCGCCCGCGCCGTCCGTCGGTGTCGGGCTCGGTGAGCCTCCGGAGGTCGGACATGTGTTCCGCGGCACCCAGGCGAACTGCACCTCGTACCACATGGCCGGCTTCAGCAGCACCGTCCCCTGCTCCTGCGAGGGGTCGGGCAGTCCGTCCGCCGCGTCACCCGCTGTGTGCTGGACGACCGTGATCTCGGCGGGGTCGGCCGCGCCCATTGCCTGGAAGCCCACACTGCCGCTGCTGCTCACCGAACAGTCCGTGCCGGAGACATTGGCGATCCGGAACGTGCCGTACACCGTGCCGTCGGCACCCGCCGCGCCCGTCTCGGCCGAGGCGACACCGAGCTGCCCCGGGCCGCAGGCCGGCACGGAGACCGCCGCGGAGTTGGCCGGGTCGGCGCCCCCGCCGACCTTGCCGTCGGCGCTCTGGCCACGGCTGTCGGACGGACTGCTCGTGCTCGTCGGCTGGCTACGGCCGCCGTCGGCCTGCCCTTCGGTACTGCCGCCTCTGATCTCCCCGTCGGCTTCCGAGCCGTGCTCGATGCCGCTGCCGCCCTGCGCCTGCTCACCGTGTCCTGCTATCGCGGGGTTGGCGGTGTTCGAACCGTCGGAGTTCGCGACATGGACGAAGGCGGGGACAGCGGTGCCGATGAGCAGCGCCGCCGCCGCCATACCGACAACGGCCTGCCGCCGCCTGGCGCGCCGGGCGGGCACCGCGCGGTGCAGACGGTCGAGGGTGCCGTCGCTGGGTCCGATGTGCTGGACGGCCCCGCGCAGCATGCGGCGCAGCACGACCTCGTCCATGACCGGGCCGCCACCGTCCCCCGAACCGGAACCCGCGCCCGGGCCCGGGCCCACACCGAAGAGGCTGCTCAGCTCCCCGAGCTCGGCCGTCCCAGCGACTGCGTCGCCCTCACACAGGCCACCCGCACCACCCGCGGACGCGAGGTCCCGATCTGCGTGATCCGTATCGGTATCCGAGTTCGCGTCCAGGTTCAGATGCGCATCGCTCTCCGGCCCGTCGTTCACAGTTCCGTTTCCAGTCCGGTCAATCCAATGCTCACGCTCGTGGCCGTTCTCGTTCCTGCGGTGGCGCCAACTCATCACTGCGCCTCCATCACGACACGCAGCGCCGCGATCCCACGGGAGCCGTAGGCCTTGACCGAACCCAGGGATATGCCCAGCGTCTCGGCCACCTGAGCCTCCGTCATGTCCGCGAAGTAACGCAGCACCAGCACCTCCCGCTGGCGCCGTTGCAGCCCCCGCATCGCTTTGATCAGCGCGTCCCGCTCCAGTTGTTCGTACGCGCCCTCCTCCGCGCTCGCCATGTCCGGCATGGGCTTGGAAAGCAACTTCAGCCCGAGGATGCGGCGGCGCAGCGCGGAGCGCGAGAGGTTGACGACGGTCTGGCGCAGATACGCGAGTGTTTTCTCGGGATCCCGTACCCGGCGACGCGCCGAGTGCACGCGGATGAACGCCTCCTGCACGACGTCCTCACACGAGGCGGTGTCGTCCAGGAGCAGTGCCGCGAGGCCGAGCAGCGAACGGTAGTGGGCCCGGTAGGTCTCGGTGAGATGGTCGACCGTGGTTCCGGCAGCCACGCTCTCCTCAGCACCCTCGCGCTGCGACGGCAGCCGTACGGAACGCGCAGCGGGCATGGGCGCAATCACCGGCATACCGCCGGGTGCGCGGGGCCGTCTGAGCGGAAGCACCGAAGCGCCGCGCAAGGGGCCCACCACTGTGATATCGAGAACCTCTGCCACGCCAGTTGGACACGTTTCCCCCTGTCAGGGTTGTACGCGCGCGGCACCGCGTTCGACGCAGTGCGACATCCCCTCATACGTACCCGCTCTTCCACAAATACCCCGAGTATGCGCCCCGCCGCGCAAGAAGTGACCGCTTAGACGCACACTCTCCGGCCGACGGTTGCAGCGGGCCGGAAGGTCATCGTCGGCCACCCCGACACCCCAGCTCAAGAGGTTCAGACCTTCAACTTGCTCACAGGGCATTCACAGAGAGTACAAAACGGGTTCGATCAGACCCGGGGGAATTCTGCGGCCACCGATTCGGCGATCTGCGCCACGTTCAGCGCCGCCCCCTTGCGGAGGTTGTCGCCGCAGACGAACAGTTCCAGGCTCCGGGGATCGTCCAGAGACCTGCGCACTCGTCCGACCCAGGTCGGATCGGTGCCGACGACATCGGAGGGTGTCGGGAAGTCCCCCGCCGCCGGGTTGTCGTACAGCACCACGGCCGGTGCCGTCGCGAGGATCTCGTGGGCCCGGTCGACCGCGATCTCGTTCTCGAACCGTGCGTGCACGGACATCGAGTGCGTCGCGATAACGGGTACGTAGACACAGGTCGCCGCCACCCGCAGGCTCGGCAGGTCCAGGACCTTGCGGCACTCCTCACGGATCGCCAGCTCCTCCGACGACCAGCCGTCCCCGGCCTCGGTCCCGGCCCAGGGCACCACATTGAGGGCCACCGGCGCGGCAAAGGGGCTGCCTTCTGTGTCCCCCAAGGCCCGGCGTACGTCCCCGGGCTTCGTACCCAGTTCCGTACCGGCCACCATCGACAGTTGTTCGCGCAGCGCCGCGACACCGTCCCGGCCTGCCCCGCTCACCGCCTGGTACGAGGAGACGACCAGTTCCCGTACCCCGAATTCGGCATGCAGCGCCCCGACCGCGACGATCAGCGAGAGCGTTGTGCAGTTCGGGCTCGCGACGATGCCGCGCGGCCTGATCCGTACGGCATGCGGATTGATCTCGGGCACGACCAGCGGAACATCCGGGTCCAGCCGGAACGCGGCGGAGTCGTCGATGACGACCGTGCCCTTGGCGGCGGCGATCGGCGCCCACTGCGCGGAGACGGCGTCGGGCACCAGGAACAGCGCCACGTCGACATCGTCGAAGACGTCCTCGGTGAGTTCGAGGACCTCACTCTCCTCGCCGCGTACGACCAGCTTGCGGCCGGCCGAACGCGGCGAGGCGATCAGCTTCACCTCGCCCCAGACATCCGCATGCTGCGAAAGGATCTGGAGCATGACGCCGCCGATCGCCCCGGTCGCTCCGACGACCGCGAGCGAAGGGCGGCGGGCGGTCATCGGCCGGTGCCCCCGTAGACGACGGCCTCGTCGGAATCGCTGTCAAGGCCGAAGGCGGTGTGCACGGCGCGCACGGCCTCGTTGACGTCGTCGGCGCGGGTGACCACCGAGATGCGGATCTCGGACGTCGAGATGAGCTCGATGTTCACACCGGCGTCCGACAGTGCCTCGAAGAAGCCCGCCGTGACACCCGGGTTGGTTTTCATACCTGCGCCGACCAGGGAGATCTTCGCGATCTGGTCGTCGTAGCGCAGGGACTCGAAGCCGATGGTGCCGCGGTTGCGCTCCAGGGCGTCGATGGCCTTGCGGCCCTCGGACTTCGGCAGCGTGAACGAGATGTCGGTCAGACCGGTCGACGCGGCGGAGACGTTCTGCACCACCATGTCGATGTTGACTTCGGCGTTCGCGATGGTGCGGAAGATCGCGGCGGCCTCGCCCGGCTTGTCGGGCACGCCGACCACGGTGATCTTGGCCTCGGAGACGTCATGGGCGACTCCGGAGATGATCGCGTGCTCCACCTTCTGGTCCCCTTGCGGCTCGTTGCTGACCCAGGTTCCGCGCAGTCCGGAGAAGGACGAGCGGACGTGGATCGGGATGTTGTAACGGCGTGCGTACTCCACGCACCGGTGCAGCAGCACCTTGGAGCCGGACGCGGCCAGCTCCAGCATGTCCTCGAAGGAGATCCAGTCGATCTTCCGGGCCTTCGTCACAACCCGCGGGTCGGCGGTGAAGACACCATCCACATCGGTGTAGATCTCACAGACCTCGGCATCCAGCGCGGCCGCGAGCGCGACTGCGGTGGTGTCGGACCCGCCGCGGCCGAGGGTGGTGATGTCCTTCTTGTCCTGGGACACACCCTGGAACCCCGCGACGATCGCGATGTTCCCCTCGTCCAGTGCCGTACGGATACGGCCCGGCGTCACATCGATGATGCGCGCTTTGTTGTGGACCGAGTCGGTGATGACGCCTGCCTGGCTACCGGTGAACGACTGCGCCTCGTGGCCCAGGTTTTTGATCGCCATCGCCAGCAGGGCCATGGAGATCCGCTCTCCGGCAGTCAGCAGCATGTCGAACTCACGCCCGGCGGGAATCGGGGATACCTGCTCGGCGAGATCGATCAACTCGTCCGTCGTGTCGCCCATCGCTGACACCACGACAACCACCTGGTTGCCGTTCTTCTTGGCATCGACGATTCGCTTGGCGACGCGCTTGATGCCTTCGGCATCGGCTACGGAGGAGCCTCCGTACTTCTGCACGACAAGGCCCACGTGCGCTCCTCGCTCAGTCCATTACTGCGGTCGTCTCAGTTTAACGAGCAGTCCGGGAACGCCCCGCCAATATCACATGCTGAGATGTCCCGCTCAGCACGCGATATTGGCGTGTCGCCCCGAACTGCTCGTACCGGGCTGCTGCCCGCCGATCGGGTCCCTATTCCCGCATGTGAGCCGACACACACGCGCGGCGAGCCGGGGCCACGATTCGCGAGCCGCCCACCTCCAGCGTGAACCGGAACCTCACGGTCCGCCCTTCGGAGGCCCCCCAGGTGGGCACTGGCCGCTACTGCACCGGTCGCAGCCCCAGCGGACCCGCGATCTCCTTGGCCATCACCCGGCCCGCCTCCTCGGCCAGCTCGTCGTCGGCGGTCTCCGAGTCCGTGTCCAGGCCGTCCAGCTCCTGGAGGGGCTGGTTGAGACGGATGTGGGCGATGAGGGACTGGAGGGCGCGCAGAGTGGCGGATGCGGTGGAGCCCCAGTTGGAGAAGTAGGAGAACTGCCACCACCACAGGGCCTCGGTCGTGCGGTCCTCCTCGTAGTGGGCCAGGCCGTGGCGCAGGTCGGTGACCAGGTCGGCAAGGTCGTCGGAGATACGGGCCGGCACCGGCGCCTTGCGGGGCTCGTACGGGTCGAAGACCTCGGAGTAAACGTCGATCGGCTCCAGCAGGGCGGCGAACCGCTCGCGCAGGCCGTCGGCGTCCGGCTCGGCGCCCAGATCGGGCTCGTAGCGCTCGTCGGGGACGATGTCCTCGTACGCGCCGAGCCTGCCGCCCGCCAGCAGCAGCTGGGAGATCTGGAGCAGCAGGACGGGGACCGCCTCCTCGGGCTCCTCGACCTTGGACACCTCGGTGACCGCGACGATGAACGTCTTGATCTGGTCGGCGATCTGGACGGCGAAGTCATCCGGGGCCTGCGTGACGGAGTTCAGCGTGGCGTCAGACATCGAGGGGACCTCCCGTGGGCACGGTCGCGAACGGTGAGTAGAACATAGCGTCGCTGAACGTAACGCCGTCGTGAGTCGATACAAGAGCAGTCGATGCAAGAACATCGGACGTCGTCATCGTGAAGGCTTCAGACATCGAGCAGACGCCTCCCCTCGAAGGCGCGGCCGAGGGTGACCTCGTCCGCGTACTCCAGGTCGCCGCCCACCGGCAGGCCGCTGGCCAGTCTGGTGACCCGCAGCCCCATCGGCTTGACCATCCGCGCCAGGTATGTCGCCGTGGCCTCGCCCTCCAGGTTGGGGTCGGTCGCCAAAATCAGCTCCTTGATCGAGCCGTCGGCGAGACGGGCGAGCAGCTCGCGAATGCGCAGATCGTCGGGGCCGACACCCTCGATCGGGCTGATCGCGCCGCCGAGCACGTGATACCTGCCCCGGAACTCACGGGTCCGCTCGATCGCGACGACATCCTTCGGCTCCTCGACCACGCAGATGACCGTCTGTTCGCGGCGCGCGTCCCGGCAGATGTTGCACTGCTCCTGCTGAGCGACATTGCCGCAGACCGAACAGAACCGGACCTTGTCCTTGACCTCCAGGAGGGCATCGGCAAGGCGGCGCACATCGGTCGGCTCGGCCTGCAGGATGTGGAAAGCGATCCGCTGCGCGCTCTTGGGACCGACGCCGGGCAGCCTGCCCAACTCGTCGATGAGGTCCTGAACCACGCCTTCGTACAACGGAACGCCTTCCTGGATGAGCTATGACTACAACTTACGAGTTCGGATCGCGGGTCAGAAGAGATCTGAAGGATCGGAAGAGTCAGAAGGGGAGGCCGGGCATGCCGCCCAGGCCCTGGGCCAGCGGGCCCAGCTTCTGCTGCTGAAGCTGCTGCGCGTTCTCGTTCGCTGCCTGAACTGCGGCGACGACGAGGTCCGCGAGCGTCTCGGTGTCCTCCGGGTCGACGGCCTTGGGGTCGATCACCAGAGCACGAAGCTCGCCGGAGCCGGTCACGGTCGCCTTCACCAGACCGCCACCCGCCTGACCCTCGACCTCGGTCCTGGCCAATTCCTCCTGGGCCGCGGCGAGATCCTGCTGCATCTTCTGGGCCTGCTGCAGCAGCTGCTGCATATTGGGCTGACCACCACCGGGAATCACGGTCACTCCTGGCAATTCGACGACAAAATGTTTCGGTACGCCGAGCCTACGTGGTCACCGCGCAGCGCGCCCCACCCACTGGCGAGCAACTCTTTCGAGTGAGTTTCAGGCGGCGTCGGTGTGACTCCTATACCTGATCACAGGCCCTGCGCACCCGGGGATACCGCGATTTCGACCCCACGGCCCACCATTCGGCGGTAGGAAGAGCATGCGCATCAGGACACACAGGCGCACTGTTCGTCACGCAAGGTTACGTACGCGGGACAGTCGGCCACACCGTAGAGCAGTGATCAGTCCACCGTCGAAGACATCGCCACACATCAGGCGTCGCTACGCAGAATGGAGAGGAGTACCCCGGTGAGTCAGCCGGAGATGCAGCCCGAAGGGCCGCCCCGCAACGAGCCCGGTTCGGCCGGCTCGGCCGGTTCCTCCGGTTCGGGCTCCGGCGCACGCGGCCGGGATGCGCGGGGCCGGGATCTGACCGGTATGCCGTTCCCGCTCGGCGACTGGAGCGAACCCGCCGAACGCCTCAACGAGCTGTACCGCTGGGTCGAGGCCGATGCGCTGCACACCGCCGACTGGTATCTGCGCGACCGCGTGTGGAAGCGGCGCGGGGCCAGGACTCTGCGGATCGGCACAGCAGCCGGGGCGGTGGCGGGCGCCGCGCTGCCGCTGCTCGATCTCACCGGGGCGTTGGGCGGGGCGGCGGGCTGGGGCTATCTGTCACTGCTGCTGGGCGCCGCGTGCATGGCGGGCGACCGGTACTTCGGCCTGACCTCGGGCTGGATAAGAAACCTCGCCACCGCCCAGGCCGTGCAGCGGCGCCTTCAGGTGCTGCAGTTCGACTGGGCGTCGGAGTGTGTGCGGGAGGCGCTCGGCCCGACCGAGGGGACGGCCAGCGAGGCTGCCGAGCGGTCCCTGGGGGTGCTGCGGCGGTTCTCGGAGGACATCACGGAGCTCGTACGGACCGAGACCGCGGACTGGATGGTGGAGTTCCGGGCCGGGCCCGCGCCGATGGGGATGCAGGCGCTGTCGTCGGGCAGCGGGGGCGGCGGCCGTACGGACCAGGGGGCGCTGCCGGGACGGTTCCCGATGCAGGCGATGGCCCGGCCGAACATGCCGCGGCAGCGGCCCCCGGAGTCCCCCCGGTGACCCCACCGCGGTGACACCGGGGCACCTGACAGCCTCGGTACCTGACCCGGCACAGGTACAAGTGCAAGTACTGCTTCAGCTAAAGATGATCATGGAGCCTTGGGCGAGGCTGCGGGTGGCCGCCGCGTGCAGGCCCAGCCAGACGTGCCGCTCACGGGCGAACGGACTGCCGTCGTACGGAATCGGGCCCGCCCGGTCCTCCAGGGAGGTCGGTGCGACGGGCGGCAGCGGGACGGCCAGCGGGTTCGCCAGGTCGATACCGATGGACGGGGCGACGAACTCCAGCTCCCGCAGCAATCCGTGCGCGGAGCCGAGCGGGCCGCCGCCCTCCAGCAGTTCGTCGTTGGAGAGCGGGGCGGCGAAGTCCAGCGGAACGTACGCCCCCGCATGGTCGTAGTGCCAGACCAGGTGCGACTGCCGCGCCGTCGCCTCGAACATCTCCAGCAACTGCTCGTAGTCCCCGCCCAGTTCGTCGACGGGCGTGACGGCGAGGCCGCTGAGCTGGAGCAGGTAGGCGCGGCGCAGGAAGTGCAGTGCGTCGTAGTCGAAGCCCGCGACCGGGGCGACCTCACCGGTCAGGCCCGGCATGTAGGCGTACACGGGGACGGGCGGCAGTCCGGCCTCGCCCAATGCCTTGTCGTAGACGGCTATCTCTTCGGCAAACGGGTTGTCGGGGCTGTGGCACAGCACATCGACGAGGGGGACCAGCCACAGGTCACAGGCCACGGAGTCTCGCTCTCCCACGGGTACGCATCGGAATATTCACAACGGTCAAGACAGCGTAATGCGGTGGGCTCGTTGCGCACAGTGGCCGAAGGGCCGGTCGTGGCCTGTGGCCCCGGTCAGCGCGGTCAGCGCGTGGGCAGTGGCTCCGGACGCGCGGTCAGCGCGTGGGCAGTGGCTCCGGACCCGCGGTCAGCGCGTAGGGGGCTCTGGCTCCTGCGCTCCGGGGGCCGGGGCCTGCCCGGTCGGCTGCGGGCCGTGGCCCGGGTGTGCGGGGTTTCCGGCCTCGAGCCGGTCCGCCCAACTGAGCGCGTGTGCGTTGAAGTCGTCGATCACCGCGCGCACCGCGTCGAGGCTGCCGAGCGTGATCGCCGCGACCAGTTCCGGATGGCCGTGCCAGAGCCAGTCCCGGGCACCCGCGTCATGGCGCAGATACGGCACCGCGAAAACCCAGGCCTGGACGCGCAGCCTGTGCAGGAAATCGTTGATGTACGCGTTGCCCCCGAGTGCGCCCAACTCGCGCCAGAAACGCAGGTCGTAGCCGATGAGGATGTCAAGGTCACCGCCCTGCGCCGCTCGTGCGGCCTCCTGGGCCCTGCGGCGTACGGAGACCAGGCAGTCCTGGTACACCGTCATCTTCCCGGTCAGCGCGGGCCCGTAGAAGGTGCCACGGATGACTCCGTCGAGGACCAGGGCGCGGGCCTCGACCATCGACCGGTAGTCGGCGACGGTGAACTCACGCACCCGGAAACCGCGGTGCTGATCCGATTCGAGCAGGCCCTGCGCGGAAAGATCGACGAGCGCCTCACGTACCGGAGTCGCCGAGACGCCGTACTGCTCGGCGATCTGCTTGACGGTGAACTCCCGTCCCGGTTGCAAACGCCCGGCCAGCACTTCGTCACGCAGCGCGTCCGCGATCTGCTGCCGCAGCGTACTGCGGGTTACAGCTCGGCTCGCGCTCATGGCGCCCCTCCCCCATTTTTCGACTTGGATCACCTTAAGCCAGGGCACCCTGCCCGGATCCGGGCAGGGGAGGGGCGCCATACTGCTGGACCGCGCGGGCCGCGCTACACGGTGTACTCGTCCGCGACCGACAGCGCCACGTCGAGAGCAGCGAGGCCCTCCTCGGCCTCGGCCTCGGTGACGTTGCAGGCCGGAACGGCGTGGGTGCGGTTCATGTTGATGAAGGGCCACAGGCCGTTCTTCTTCGCCGCCGCACCGAAGGCCGCCATGGCCGCGTTGGCCTCGCCCGCCGCGTTGTACGGGACCAGCGGCTCGCGGGTTTCCTTGTCGCGGACCAGGTCCAGCGCCCAGAAGGCGCCGAGGCCGCGGACGTCGCCGATGACGGGTGGCGCTCGGCCAGCTCGCGCAAACCGGGGCCGAGGACCGTCTTGCCGATGTGGGCGGCGTTCTCGATGACCTTCTCGTCCTCCATCACATGAATGGTGGCGACAGCAGCCGCGCAGGCCAGCGGGTGACCGGAGTAGGTCAGTCCGCCCGGGTAGGCGCGGGTCTCGAAGGTGGCGGCGATCTCCGAGGAGATGGCGACACCGCCGAGCGGTACATACCCGGAGTTGACGCCCTTGGCGAACGTCATCAGGTCCGGCACCACGTCGAAGTGCTCGGCGGCGAACCACTTGCCGGTGCGCCCGAAGCCGGCCATTACCTCGTCGAGGATGAAGACGATTCCGTACCGGTCGCAGATCTCGCGTACGCCCGCGAGATAGCCCGGCGGCGGCGTCATGATGCCCGCCGTACCGGGGATTGTCTCCAGGATGATCGCGGCGATGGTGGCGGCGCCCTCGAAGGCGAGGGTGTCCTCCAGGTGCTGGAGCGCGCGGGCGCACTCCTCGGCCTCGGTCTCGGCGTGGAACGGCGAACGGTAGAGGAACGGGGCCCAGAAACGGACCACGCCCGCCGAGCCGTTGTCGGACGGCCAGCGGCGCGGGTCACCGGTCAGGTTGATCGCGGTGGAGGTGGCGCCGTGGTACGAGCGGTAGGCGGAGAGCACCTTCGTACGGCCGGTGTGCAGCCGGGCCATCCGGACGGCGTTCTCGACAGCCTCCGCGCCGCCGTTGGTGAAGAAGATCTTGTCCAGGTCACCGGGGGTGCGTTCTGCGATGAGGCGTGCGGCCTCGGAGCGCGCCTCGATCGCGAACGCGGGGGCAAAGGTGGCGAGCTTGCCCGCCTGCTCCTGGATCGCGGCCACGACCGTGGGGTGCTGGTAGCCGATGTTGGTGTAGACGAGGCCGCTGGTGAAGTCCAGGTAGCGGTTGCCGTCGTAGTCCCAGAAGTACGCCCCCTCGGCGCCGGCGACGGCGAGCGGGTCGATCAGGCCCTGGGCGGACCAGGAGTGGAACACGTGCGCGCGGTCGGCGGCCTTCACGGCCGCACCGGCAGCGGGGTCGACATGCGGGGCATGCGGGGCATGAGGGGTCATGCGGTGAGCGTAGGTCGCGCCGGGAGCGGATCGGCATGGCCACCTTGTATGGCCTGGGGCGCTTTGGTGGGCAGGGTGTCGGGTCGGCTGCCGGGCGGCACGGCCGGCGGTGGGCATTTCCCGCCACCGTCCCCCGCGTACGGCTGTCGAACATCGCTCCCTCCTCCGCCTTGGATTCGAAGGCCCCAGGCGCTGCGACGCCGCTGCCAATCGTGGGTGAGGTCGAAACGGCCTGATCCACTCTCTATCGTCCACCAGGCCGTAAGACTGTCATCCGGCCTCACGGTACAAACCACCCGCGTACAGCCCCCGGCTGTGCAGTGCCTCGCGCAGGGCGCGGGCGGCATAGAACGTCCGGGACTTGACGGTGCCCGGCGGCACGCCGAGGACCCTGGCCGTCTGGTTGACGCTGAGTCCCAGGTAGTGCACGTGCAGCAGGACCTCGCGCTGTGCCGGCCGCAGGTCCCGTAGCGCGTCGATGAGCACCTGGGAGGTGAGCATGTGTTCCACCCCGTCGGAGACCGGCAGGTGGGCGAGTTCGGGGTCACCGGTCTCCGGTGGTCTGGCCTGGCGGGCCCGGTGGCCGTCGATGACCAGATTGCGCAGCACGGTGAACAGCCAGGGCCGCACCGACTCCGTGGTCGGGTCGAGTTCCTCGGCGTGCAGCCAGGCGCGTATCGCGACTTCCTGGAGGACGTCCTCGGCGCGGTGCCAGTCGCCCTCCAGCCGCCGTGCGGCAAACTGCAGCAACGCGCTGCCGTGGAAGTGGTAGAGCGCTCTGAGGAACTCGTCGGGGCGGGGTTCCGCGGCGCGGGGGCCAGGTATGAGGTCTTCGGTCGAAGCGTTGGCCGACAAGGGCCTTTCCTCTCCGGTCGTCTGCGGGGAAGACGGGTTCCGCCGGCTTCGGGACACAACCGGCAGGCGCCGCCGCGAGTCGCCGTGCGCCCGTGCGGCGCCCGTCAGCCTGCGGCGGCGGTGAACTCGCCCCGTCAGCGCCGGTCAGCCCGGTTCGTGAGAGGAAAGCGAGCTCACCTCACGGGACGTCAACTCCCGGTTGTAGAGATGTACGTCGGCGATGTCACCGTTCCAGTAGTCGGCCTCTTTCCCAAGGAACTTGGCGCGTCCGATCACCACAGTGCCAGTGGGTTTCACGCTGTTGGTAGCCACCCTGGTTCCCGCGAGCCGCCCGTCCACGTAGAGCTGCATCCGGTGGTCCTTCTGACTGTACGTGCCGGTCAGGTGGTACCAGCGGCCGGGCTGCGGCTTCTCGGGCGTCTCCGCGACCATACGGGTACCGAAGAAACTGAAGGCGAAGTTCCCGTCCTGGTCGGAGTGCTGGAGGAAGAACGCGCTGTTCCCGTCGCCGTCCTGGGACACGGCGGTGCGCACGCCGGTCATGCCCTGGGGGGTGAGGCGCACCCGCGCGGCGACCGAGTAGTCCTTGCCCACGGTGTCGAGCCGGGTGTTGGTGTCCGCGTATCCGCTGGTGCCGTCCAGGTGCAAGGCGCCGCCCTCGGGGCCGTCGGTCCACTGCGTGCCGCCGCTGACCACGGCGTCATGCTCGCCGGCCTTCGCGGTGCCGGACTGGTGCAGGGGCCACCAGCCGAGGCCCTGCAGCGACTCGACGTCACCACTCGGGCTCGACGCGGCCGGTTTCGCCCCGGCTGGTTTCGCCTCGGACGGTTTCGCCCCGGCTGGTTTCGCCTCGGACGGTTTCGCCTCGGACGGTTTCGCCTCGGACGGTTTCGCCTCGGCTGGTTTCGCCCCGGCCGATTTCGCCTCGGACGGTTCCTTCCCGGAGTCCTGGCCGCGCACCAGTTGGACGACGACGAAGGCCAGCGCGACGGTCAATACGGTAATCGCGGTGATAAGCGCCCATCTGCGCTTCATGAATTTCCTCAGGAGGTGCGGCTTAAATGTGTCACTGGTGATCACGCGTCCGCCCCGGAAGTGGTTCAGACGTCAGTTTTGACAGGCCTGTGAGACAGCGGACCTGTCCGCCCCTGGATGTGCGCCCGTGCGCCAGGAGATGCGGCGACGCCTTGTCCCGGGAATCCTGCGCGGGTTCAAGACGCCAAACGCCGCAGCCGACTGACTGCCTCTTGGAGGACGTCGTCCCTCTTGCAGAAGGTGAAGCGGACCTGGCTGCGGCCGGCGTCGAGGTCGTCGTAGAAGACGGAGTTGGGGATGGCGACGACGCCGCAGCGTTCGGGGAGGGCGCGGCAGAAGGCGTAGGCGTCCTTCTCACCGAAGGAGGTGATGTCGGTGGTGATGAAGTAGGTGCCCTCGGGTTGGTAGACCTCGAACCCGGCCGCGCGCAGGCCGTCGCCGAGCAGGTTGCGCTTGCGGCGGAGGTTGGCGCGGAAGCTGTCAAAGTACGAGTCCGGCAGGCGCAGCGCTTCGGCGATCGCGTACTGGAAGGGGCCCGCGCTGACGTACGTCAGGTACTGCTTGGCCGTCCGGACGGCGGAGACGAGCGGGCCGTTCGCCGTGACCCAGCCAACCTTCCATCCGGTGAAGGAGAAGGTCTTGCCGGCCGAGCCAATGGTGACAGTGCGCTCACGCATTCCGGGCAGGGCCGCGATAGGGCGGTGCGTGCCCTCATAGACAAGGTGCTCGTACACCTCGTCGGTGACGACAAGCAGGTCGTGCTCGATGGCGAGTGCGGCGATGGCGCTCTGCTCTTCGGCGGTGAGAACCATCCCAGTTGGGTTGTGCGGGGTGTTGAGGAGCAGGAGGCGCGTCCGCGGGGTGATCTTGGTGCGCAGCTCGTCCAGGTTTGGACGGAATGACGGGGCACGCAGGGTGAGCGGTACGCGCTTCGCGTCGGCCATCGCGATGCAGGCGGCGTAGGAGTCGTAGAAGGGCTCGAAGGCGATGACCTCGTCGCCCGGCTCCAGAAGCGCCAGCATGGTGGCGGCGATGGCCTCGGTGGCGCCTGCGGTTACCAGGACCTCGGTGTCGGGGTCGAGCAAGACCCCGTAGAAGCGCTGTTGGTGTTCGGAGATCGCGGAACGCAGTTCCGGGACGCCCGGGCCGGGCGGGTACTGGTTGCCCTTCCCCTCCCGCAGGGCGCGGACGGCGGCCTCGCGGATCTCCTCGGGCCCGTCGGTGTCGGGGAAGCCCTGGCCCAGGTTGATGGAGCCGGTCCGTACGGCAAGCGCCGACATCTCCGCGAAGATCGTCGTGCCGAACTCGGCGAAGCGGCGGTTGAGCAGCGGTCGTCCCTGTGTCATGGCCGCCATCCTGCGTGGAAGCTCTGGAGTTGCTCAAGTCTGCTTTGGCCGTACGGGGCCGGGGGCATCCCCCACTCACGCAGGAAGCGGAAGGAAACGGATGGAAGCGGGGGACCTCGCTTCGGGGGAACGGAAGGACGTGAGGTCGGTGGGGATATTTGCCTCGGTGGTGATCGCGTTTGCCGTGATCGGGCTGGTCATCGCGCTGGTGGGGGCCGACAACCGGAAGAAGAGGCGTGGGCGGAGCGTGCGCCGGGGTAAGAACAGCGGCAACACAACGGGGGGCAGCTGGTGGGCGGGCGGTGACAGCGGCGGTGGCTCGTCCTGCGGAAGCAGCAGCGGTCACTCCGGGGGGCACTCCGGGGGTCATTCGTGCGGTGGTGGTCACTCCTCGTGCGGTGGTGGCTCCTCGTGCGGCGGCGGGGGCGGATGCGGCGGAGGCAGCTGACACGGGGCAGCTGATCCGTGACCGGGCAGGGCCACACGCCCGGTGCCGGGCCCTTGCGGCTCCGGTGCTCCTCAGGTGTCCGGCGGGTGAACTCCCGCCGGACACCTTTTTGTTGGGGCTTTCCGCAAGATGCCGGTGAACAGATGAACCGAGAGGCCCCCGACGGGATGGAAACCGCGTCAAGTTGGGCAAAAGAGCTGTGGATGCGGCTTACTTCGTGATTCCCTCGGTTGAGAGAACATCCAGCCCTCGGACCCGAGTTGGACCTGATCGGGCGCTTCCCACCTCCCACGTGCATCACGTCGGAGGCGTCCCCTGTCCATGTGTCCACGCTTTGTTTGCGGAGCCGACCCATGCTCACGACCCTCCAGACAGCCTATTCCGACACCCGTGCCGCTGACCTGGCCTGGGCGCTGGGGCGCGAACCGCTCCCCGCCCTGGCCGTGCTCGACCTCGATCTTGCCGGTGCCCGACTCCAACTGCGTCTGCTCGGCGCCTCTCACCAGGTGCTTCTGGAGGAGAACCGGGGCACCTGTTCCGAAACCGTCGCATGCATCCCCGGCAGCAGCACCCCGCTGCCGCTCGGCCTCTCCGAACGGCTCGGAGAGTGGGAGTACGAATTCGCGGCGCGCGTCGAGACGCTCTCGGCGGGCTCGTTCGCGGCGCGTGCGCAGGAGCTCCTCGCGCTCGTGACCGACCACCCCCACGGTCTCGCCGGGACGTTCCCCGGCAGTCCGCACGCCTTCACTGCCATGCTCGCCCAGCGCACCGAGGGTCAGGTGAGGTGGCGCACCTGGCATGCGTACCCGCAGGAGGGGCAGTTGGTGGTGACGCACACCCGAGTGGGCATGCGGATGCCGTCGGTAGCACTCTGAAGCGGCCCACCTCCGTTGTGAGCGCGCCGCCACCCTTGCGGGTGACAGGCAGCCACGCCTTCGTGACGTAGCGTTCGCAGCATGATCGATCAGCAGGTGCCGCTACGAGGGGGCGCGGCGCGTCTTCCTGTACGGCCGAGGACCGGCCGGTGTCTCGTGCTGGCCGCTGTCTTCATCTGTGCCGCCTGCGGTCTGGTCTACGAGCTCGAACTGGTGGCGCTCGCCTCCTACTTGATCGGTGATTCCGTCACCCAGGCGTCCGTCGTGCTCTCCGTGATGGTGTTCGCGATGGGCGTCGGCTCGCTCCTCGCGAAACGTTTGCGCAGCCGGCCCGCAGTCGGTTTCGGGCTGATCGAGGCAGTGCTCGCACTCGTCGGCGGCTCCTCGGCGGTCGTGCTGTACGCGTCGTTCGCCTGGCTCGGCGAGTCGCGGTTCGCCCTGGTGGTGTTCTCGCTCACGATCGGCGTCCTGATCGGTGCGGAGATCCCGCTGCTGATGACGCTGATCCAGCGCGTCGACCGGCAGGACGCGGGCGGGACCGTCGCGGATCTGTTCGCCGCCGACTACGTGGGTGCGCTGGTCGGAGGCCTCGCGTTCCCCTTTCTGCTGCTGCCGATGCTCGGACAGCTCACCGGGGCGCTGTTCACCGGCGCGGTCAACGCGGCGGCGGGCGGGGCGTTGGTGCTGTGGGTGTTCGGGCGGGACCTCACTCCGCGGTCCCGGTGGCTGCTGATCCTCGTCGACGTGGCCGTGATCGCCGTACTCGCCACCGCCACCGCGCTGGTCGACGACTTCGAGCGGGCGGCGCGGCGTGCGGTGTACGGGGACGGGGTGCGGGTCGCGGTGCAGACCGGGGTCCAGGAGGTCGTGCTGACGGGGACGGGCCGCAGCTCGCTGGACCTGTATCTGGACGGGCGGCTGCGGGTCAGCGCCCGTGACGAGTATCGCTACCACGAGGCGCTGGTGCACCCGGCGATGAACGGGCCACGCGCCCGCGTCCTGATTCTGGGCGGCGGTGACGGTCTCGCCGCCCGGGAGGTGCTGCGCTACCCGGACGTACGCAGCGTCACGCTCGTCGAGCTCGACCCCGGCGTCACCCGGTTGGCGCGTACCGACCGTGTGCTCTCGGCGCTGAACGCCCACGCGTACCGCGATCCGCGGCTGGCGGCCGTCAACGCGGACGCCTTCAACTGGCTGCGGGCGGCGCGCGGCGGCTACGACGTGGTGCTTTCCGATCTGCCTGACCCGGGGATCTCCGCCGGCACAAAGCTCTACTCGGCGGAGTTCTACGGCCTGGTCGCCGACGCCCTCGCACCGGGCGGCCGGCTGGTGGTGCACGGGGGCCCGCCGGTGACCCGGCCGCGTACGTACTGGACGGTGGAGGCGTCGATGAGGGCGGCGGGCCTGCACACCCGCCCGTACCGGATCAGCGGCAGGCTCTCCGATTTCGTGGTCGGCCCCGACCGGGCCACGCACCGGGCGCAGGCCGAGCACGGCTGGGGCTTCGTCCTCGCCCGTCCGGTCAGGGCGCCGGCGCTCCGCCTCGCCCCGGGGGCGCCGAAGCTGCGGTCGCTGACGCAGGTCTCGCTGATGCGCGCAGGGCAGGACGCGGAGAGCGGACGGCTGCGCGGGCTGCTGCCGTCCACGCTGGTGCATCCGCGGTACTGGGAGGACCGGTGAGCCGGATGCCGTACGCCGTACGCCCGGCGGATTTGCAAAACGGAACCGCTGACGTGATGGCCGGGGCTGAGTAGGCTCGGTTTCCATGGAGCATGAGGTGTTCGTTCCGGTTCCGGTCCCGTCCCTTCGGCGGACGCTGGGTGATCCCGCCCGCGTCGCGCGCTGCGTACCGGGGCTCCAGCAGGACGCCGACGCGTCCGCGGACCCGCTGTCCGGCCGGCTCAAGGTCCGGGTCGACGGCCATACGATCACGTACCGCGGTGCGCTGCGGCTGACCGTTTCCCCGCAGGGCGGCCCGGACGGGGACGGCGGGATCCTGGTGGCGGGAGAGGGCGTCGAGGCCCGGGGGACGGGCTCGGCGAAGCTGGCCCTGACGATCAGCCTGACGCAGAAGGACGGCGGCACGGTGATCGGGTTCGCGGGTACGGTGAGCGGCCACGGCCGCATCCTGGAGCTGGACCCGGCGGCGGCGCTCGCGACGGCCCACAGACTGCTGGACCGCTTTGCGCAGCAGCTGGTGACGGAGACGCTGGTGGGCGGCGACGCGGCGGGCGAGGCCGTCGGCGAGGCCGAGCGGTCCGTCGGGGAAGCCGTGGAACAGGCCATCGAGGAGGCGGCCGAGGAGGCCGACGCGACCGGCACAGGCACCACCCGGAGTACTGAGCCGGAAGCCGCCGACGAAACCGACGAAGGCGCTACCGCAGACGAGGCGCCCTCCACCGAGAACCCGCCGGGCACGGGCTCCGCCTTCGACGCCCCCGTGCCCCCGTCGTCGCCCGACCCCATGGCGGAGGTGGAGTTCACCGTTCCCGACGGTCCCCCGGCCGAGGCCGCGCACGCCAGGCGCACCATGATCGGCCGCAGTGCCGAGGAGGTGGACCACGCGCCGCCGCGCGGCAGGTATGCCCCCGTACCGTCACCCGATCCGACCACCGCGGGCGCCACACTCCGCTGGGTCGCCCCCGCTGCCGCGCTCGCGCTCGCGTCCGCCGTCGTGGTGAGCCGGGCGCTGAGGCGGCGGAGGTAGCCGCGCCAGTAATGTCGGTCGGGTGAGTAGCAGCGAGAAGGACGTCCGGCTGTCCGTCGGCGACGCAGAGTTGACCGTGAACCCCGCCAACGGCTGTCGTATCAGCAGTCTCCGCATCGGCGGCACCGAGGTGCTGCGGCAGGGGGAGCCGTACGGCTGCTTCCCGATGGTGCCGTGGTGCGGGCGCACTGGGAACGGGCTCTTCCACAACGGCGACGTCCCGCACCGGTTGCCGCTGAATGCCCCGCCGCATGCCATCCACGGCACCGGCAGGGATACCGCCTGGCGCACCGCCCGGATGGGCGAACAGGAGGCCGCTTTCTACTACGACCTCGCCGACCCCTGGCCGTATCCGGGACGGGTGACCCAGACCTTCGAGCTGTCCGAGGACTCGCTCACGCTTGCGTTCGGCATCGAGACGTACGGGAATTCGTTCCCGGCGCAGGCCGGCTGGCACCCCTGGTTTCTGCGGGATCTCGGCAGCGGCAAGAACGTGGAGATCGCCTTCGACGCGGCCTGGCAGGAAGAGCGCGGTGAGAACCATCTGCCGACCGGCCGCCGCATCCCGCCCCTGCCCGGCCCGTGGGACGACTGCTTCGGGATGCCGGACGGCGTCGACGTGACGCTCACCTGGCCGGAGCAGCTGGAACTGACCGTGAAGAGCCGGGCCGAGTGGGTCGTGATCTACGACGAACAGGCCGAGGCGATCTGTGTGGAGCCGCAGTCCGGCCCGCCGAACGGGCTGAACACCGCGCCCCGGTATGTCACCCCGATCGAGCCACTGGAGATCGCGACGACCTGGAACTGGCGCAGGCTCTGACCACGTGGGCGCAGGCCGTGCGACGGGCACCTCAGACCGACCGGCGGATGGGGGCGGCGTCGCGCGGCTGGGCGCACGCCTTCTCCCCCGGCCCATCTGCCGGTCGGCCTTAAGCTCGTAGCCATGACTGACGTACGTGCTGAGCTGCTCCAGCAGATCAAGGACAAGGCCGTGGTACACGGCAAGGTGACCCTCTCCTCGGGTCTTGAGGCCGACTGGTACATCGACCTGCGCCGCATCACGCTGGACGGCAAGGCCGCTCCGATGGTCGGTCAGGTCATGCTCGACACCACCGCCGAGCTGGACTACGACTGCGTGGGCGGGCTGACGCTGGGCGCCGACCCGGTCGCCACCTCGATGCTGCACGCCTCCGCCGCACGAGGGCAGGAGCTGGACGCGTTCGTCGTCCGCAAGGCGCAGAAGGCGCACGGGATGCAGCGCCGCATCGAGGGCACGGATGTGAAGGGCCGCCGTTGCCTGGTCGTCGAGGACACCTCGACGACCGGCGGTTCGCCGCTGACGGCAGTCGAGGCGGTGCGCGAGGCCGGTGGCGAAGTCGTCGCCGTCGCCACGATCGTGGAGCGGGGTGCGGCTTTGGCCATTGCCGAGGCCGGTCTCCCCTACGTCCACGCCTACACGGTGGCGGACCTCGATCTGGCCTGACGCAAGGCCGACCGGTAACGGGTTGACCTGGGGTTTTTACCAAGGGTGGGATGTTTCACGTGAAACATCCCACCCTTGACGTATGCCCATGAACCACCCGTCCGAGCGTTGGAGGAGTGGGCCGGGCCGAGCCGGAGCAAGAGTCTGGGAGGATGGGGGCGACGATGACGTCGCCCCCAGGTCAGGGAACCAGCAACGCACACTCGCACATCCCAAGGAGCGGACAGATGCCCATCGCAACCCCCGAGGTCTACGCCGAGATGCTCGACCGGGCGAAGGCAGGCAAGTTCGCCTACCCGGCCATCAATGTGACGTCGACCCAGACCCTGCACGCTGCGCTGCGCGGCTTCGCGGAGGCGGAGAGCGACGGCATCGTCCAGATCTCCACCGGTGGGGCGGAGTTCCTGGGCGGCCAGCACAACAAGGACATGGTCACGGGCGCCGTCGCCCTCGCCGAGTTCGCGCACATCGTCGCCGCCAAGTACGACGTCACGGTCGCGCTGCACACCGACCACTGCCCCAAGGACAAGCTGGACGGTTACGTACGTCCGCTGCTCGACATCTCCGCCGAGCGCGTCGCCAACGGCCAGAACCCGCTGTTCCAGTCCCACATGTGGGATGGCTCGGCCGAGACCCTCGCCGACAACCTGGCCATCGGCCAGGAACTGCTCGCCAAGGCCGCCGCAGCCAAGATCATTCTTGAGGTCGAGATCACCCCGACCGGTGGCGAGGAGGACGGCGTCACGCACGAGATCAACGACGAGCTGTACACGACCGTCGACGATGCGCTGCGTACCGCCGAGGCGCTCGGCCTGGGCGAGAAGGGCCGCTACCTGCTGGCCGCCTCCTTCGGCAACGTCCACGGCGTCTACAAGCCGGGCAACGTCGTGCTCCGTCCCGAGCTGCTGAAGGACCTCCAGGAGGGCGTCGCCGCCAGGTACGGCAAGTCCTCGCCCTTCGACTTCGTCTTCCACGGTGGCTCCGGATCCACCGAGCAGGAGATCGCCACCGCGCTGGAGAACGGCGTCGTGAAGATGAACCTCGACACCGACACCCAGTACGCCTTCACCCGCCCGATCGTGGACCACGTGTTCCGCAACTACGACGGTGTACTGAAGGTCGACGGCGAGGTCGGCAACAAGAAGGTCTACGACCCGCGCAGCTGGGGCAAGTCCGCCGAGGCGGGCATGGCCAAGCGCGTCACGGAGGCCTGCGCCAACCTGCGTTCCACCGGCACCAGGCTGAAGTAAGCCGGTACGAATTGTGGCCGTGGGCCCGGTATTCCCTTGGGGTGCCGGGCCCACGGCATGTCCGGGAGAAGAGCCCACGGCAATGTCCGGGAGAAGAAGTGGGTCTTTTCGCCGGCCCGGCGAACTCGTCGTCCAGGCATTCCGCACGGCCGGACTCCACGTGAACCGGATCGGCATGGGAGACAGCCGCCCGTCCCGCGCCCTGACCGGCTGGCAGAACCCTGCCGGGCCCGTGTCCCCGCCCCGATGGCCCTCCCGGCGGGGAGCGGCGATGCTGCTCATATGCCTGACGCAGAGACGGGAGCCATCCGCGTCGCCTCCCCCACCGGACGCTGGGTCATCCTCACCACCGTCCTCGGCTCCAGCATGGCCATGCTCGACTCCACCGTCATCAACGTCGCCCTGCCCCGCATCGGCAAGGACCTCGGCACCGACCTGGCCGCCCTCCAGTGGACCGTCAACGCCTACATGCTGACCCTCGCCGGGCTGATCCTCCTCGGCGGCGCCCTCGGCGACCGGTACGGGCGGCGGCGCGTCTTCGTCGTCGGAGTCGTCTGGTTCGCCACCGCGTCCGTGATGTGCGGCATCGCGCCGAACGCCACCGTCCTGATCACTGCCCGCGCCCTCCAGGGCATCGGCGGGGCGCTCCTCACACCCGGTTCGCTTGCACTGATCCAGGCGAGTTTCCACCCGGACGACCGGGCCCGCGCGGTCGGACTGTGGTCGGGGCTCGGCGGGGTCGGCGCCGCCATCGGGCCGTTCGTCGGCGGCTGGCTCGTGGACGGGCCCGGCTGGCGATGGGTGTTCCTGCTCAACGTGCCGCTCGCCGCGGTCTGTCTGCCGGTGGCGCTGCGCCGCGTCCCGGAATCGCGTGACCCCGACGCGCACGGACGCTTCGACGTGCTGGGCGCAGTGCTCGGCGCGCTCGCCCTCGCCCTGGTGACCTACGCGCTGATCGAGGCGCCGGGACAGGGGGCGTCCGCGGTGGTGATCGGGGCGGCCGTCGGCGGGATCGTGCTCGGGGCGGTGTTCGTGCAGGTGGAGCGGCGGCGGACGGAGCCGATGCTGCCGCCGTCGGTGTTTGCGTCCCGGCAGTTCACCGTCGTCAACATCATCACCCTCTGTGTGTACGCGGCGCTCGGCGGCTATTTCTTCCTCTCCGCGATCCAGCTCCAGGTCGTGGCCGGATACTCGGCCCTCGGCGCCGGCACGGCCCTGCTGCCCACGACCGTGCTGATGCTGCTCTTCTCCGCCTCCGCGGGCGAACTGGGGCAGCGCATCGGGCCCCGCATCCCGCTCACCGTCGGCCCACTGGTCGCCGCCACCGGGATGCTGCTGATGGTGCGTGTCGGGCCGGGGTCGAACTCCGTCTCCGCCTACCTCACCGATGTGCTTCCCGCGGTCGGTGTGGTCGGCGTCGGACTCGTCACCCTGGTGGCACCGCTCACCGCAACCGTCCTGGCGTCCGTGGACACCGCACGGGCAGGTCTCGCCAGCGGGATCAACAACGCGGCCGCCCGCGCCGCAGGGCTGATCGCGGTGGCAGCGCTGCCGCTGCTCGCAGGAATGGGACCGGAGGCCTACCGGAACGCCGATGAGTTCGCCGCGACGTTCCGGCGGGCCATGCCGATGTGTGCCGGGCTCCTCGTGCTGGGCTCGCTGATCGCCTGGGCGACCGTGCGTAAGCCTCCCGTCACGGCGGACGAGAAGGAGAAGGCGCACCCCGAGTGCACGGTGCACTGCGGCATCGTCGCCCCGCCCCTGGAACCCACGCACGAGGAGACGGGGAAGCCGGATGCGAACCGGCCCTCAGCGAAGCGCCCGGGTACCTCCGGCGCGAACCGACCCTCAACAGAGCGCCCAGGTACCTCCGGCGCGAACTGACCCACCGCACGGCTCCCGGGTACCCCGGCGTGCGTGTGCCAGGCACACTTGAACCCATGTCGATCCACGAGAACCTGCTCGGGGGGCCTCCCCCGACCCATCTGCCCGACGACCCGGAGCCGCGCGAGCTGCTTGCGAACGGCACGGCCCCCGCCGACGTCGCCGCGAAGTACCCGACCTCCTCTCTGGCCTGGGCACAGCTCGCCGATGAGGCGTTCGAGGGCGGCCGCGTCATCGAGTCGTACGCCTACGCCCGCACCGGCTACCACCGCGGCCTCGACGCACTGCGCAGGGCCGGCTGGAAGGGCCACGGCCCCGTACCGTTCGAGCACGAGCCGAACCGCGGCTTCCTGCGCGCTCTGCACGCCCTGGCGCGGGCCGCCCAGGCGATCGGCGAGCAGGACGAGTACGAGCGCTGCTCGACGTTCCTGCGCGACTCCTCGCCGACCGCCGCCGAGACCCTCGGCTAGACGTTACGTACACCTTGGGATGTTCCGGACCCCGCGGATGTATCAGTGTCTGCGGGGTCTGCGCGCTCCTGGGGGCTCCGTTTAGGATGCGGGCAGGGGACCGGAGCTCCACCACCTCACGGAAGGGGCGGACCGCTACCCGGAAGCTTGTGTCGAGGAGACAGCAATGTCGACGATCCACCCCGACCCCGAAGCCACCGGTGCGCAGACCCCGCACCTCGACTTCGCGGGAACGACTCCGTACGAGGACTATGTCCAGGCGGATGTCCTGACCCATCTCCAGCACCTTCGCTCCGACGATCCGGGCGAAATGGTCTTCCTGGTCACCACCCAGGTCATGGAACTGTGGTTCACCGTCATCGTCCACGAGTGGGAGACCGCCGCGCATGCCCTGCGCGAGGACCGGCTGCCCGCCGCACGCGAGGCGCTCAAGCGGTCGGTGCGCGAACTGGAGGCGCTCAACGCCTCCTGGACGCCGCTCGCCCAGCTCACCCCCGCCCAGTTCAACTCCTACCGCGCCGCCCTGGGTGAGGGCTCCGGCTTCCAGTCGGCGATGTACCGGCGGATGGAGTTCCTGCTCGGCGACAAGTCCACGTCCATGCTCGTGCCGCACCGGGGTGCGCCCCGCGTCCACGCCGAGCTGGAGAAGGCACTCGGCGAGCCGAGTCTGTACGACGAGACGCTCGCCCTGCTCGCCCGGCGCGGCCATGCGGTGCCGCAGGCCGTGCTCGGCCGGGACCTGACGCAGAAGTACGAGGCGTCACCGGAGGTCGAGGCCGTCTGGGCGGAGATCTATGCCAACCCCGACCAGCACGACGAGCTGGTCCGGCTCGGCGAGGCGCTCACCGACGTCGGTGAACTGGTGTGGCGCTGGCGCAACGACCATCTCGTCGCCACCCGGCGTGCGATGGGCTCGAAGACCGGGACCGGCGGTTCCGCAGGGGTCGCATGGCTGGAGAAGCGGGCCACGAAGAGCGTCTTCCCCGAGCTGTGGACGGCGCGCAGCCATGTCTGAGACCTTCGCCGCGCGTGCCGAGGCGCTCGACGCCGCCGACCGCCTCGCCGATCTGCGCAAGCTGTTCATTGTCGACGACACCGTCTACCTCGACGGCAACTCGCTCGGTGCACTGCCCGCTCACGTACCTGCCCGGGTGCAGGAGGTCCTCACCCGCGAGTGGGGCGAGCTGCGCATCCGGTCCTGGGACGAGAGCGGCTGGTGGACCGCGCCCGAGCGGATCGGCGACCGGATCGCCCCGCTCGTCGGGGCCGCCGCCGGGCAGATCGTCGTCGGCGACTCGACCAGCGTGAACGTCTTCAAGGCCGTCGTCGCCGCGAGCCGGCTGGCGCCGGAGGGCCGCGACGAGATCCTCGTCGACGCGACGACATTTCCCACGGACGGGTACATCGCCGCATCCGCGGCCCGGATGACCGGCCACCGGCTCGTCCCGGTGGCTCCCGCCGCGGTGCCGGACGCCCTCGGCCCCCGTACCGCGGCCGTCCTGCTCAACCATGTCGACTACCGCACCGGCAGGCTCCACGACCTGCCCGGACTCACCGCGGCCGTGCACGCGGCGGGCGGCCTCGCCGTCTGGGACCTGTGCCACAGCGCGGGCGCCCTGCCCGTCGGCCTCGACGCGCACGGCGTGGACCTCGCGGTCGGCTGCACATACAAGTACCTGAACGGCGGCCCCGGTTCGCCCGCTTACCTGTACGTCGCCGAGCGCCACCAGGCAGCCTTCGACTCGCCCCTGCCGGGGTGGACGTCGCACGCCGACCCGTTCGGCATGACACCCGGGTACACCCCGGCGGACGGTGCGGCACGGGGCCGGGTCGGCACTCCCGACATCCTCTCCATGCTGGCGCTCGAAGCGTCGCTGGACGTGTGGAAGGGGGTGTCGATCGAGGCGGTACGGGCCAAGTCCCTGGCGCTGACGGACTTCTTCCTGGAGTGCGTCGCCGCGTATGTGCCCGAGGGCCGGGTCACCTCCGTCACCCCGGCCGCGCACGCGGAGCGCGGCAGCCAGGTGGCGCTGCGGTGCGAGGACGCGGAACCGGTGATGAGCGCGCTCATCGCGCGGGGCGTCGTCGGGGATCTGCGGCGGCCGGACGTGCTGCGGTTCGGGTTCACGCCGCTGTACGTGGGGTTCGCGGACGTGGAGCGGGCGGCGCGAGTACTGGGTGAGGTGCTGGGCGGCTGAGAGGCTGTCGGGTGGCCTCCGATCGGAAAACGGACGCGGTCTGGTGCGTGCGATTCCAAGGCGCCGGGATGTCCTCGGATAGGGTCTCCCCTGCTCCTTGAGAGCAGGGAAGGCGCTACGAGGACATCCCGGCAACGCGGGAAGCGTGCGTGCCAGGGCGTGGCCGCCCGATCAGAGGCCACCCGACAGCCTCTGAGCCCGGTAACGCGACCGGCACTGGGAGCCGGGATCCGGGGGCCCCTGCCATGATCCGCCTGCGGGGACGGAAACCTTCCGTACTGGTACCGTCCCCGCAGGCCAGGCCAGTTGCGCTGTTGGATGGTTCAACTGTGGGGCTCAGAACAGGACGGTTGGAGCAGCATGTCGGATTCTGCCGCGCGTGATCGTGACGCAGCCGAGACCGAGTCGGCACTCTCGCATCCACCGGTCGCCCCCGATGCGTCGGCCGCCTACGGCAACCACCCCGACCAGGTGATCGACTTCTACGCCCCGCGCGACGGCCGGACCGGTGCACCGGTCGTGGTCGTCGTGCACGGCGGGGCGTGGCGGGCGCCGTACGACCGGCAGCATATGTCGCCGTTCGCGGACTTCCTGGCCCGGCGCGGTTTCGCGGTCGCCAGTGTCGAGTACCGGTGTGGCAGCGAGGTTCCGCAGCAGCGGGGTTCCGGTCCGGTCGCGGGCCGTTGGCCGGAGACCTTCGACGATGTCGCCGCGGCGATGGACGCACTGCCTGCTCTGCTGGCCCGGGAACTTCCGCAGGCCGACGCCCGGCGGATCGTCGTCACCGGGCACTCCGCCGGCGGGCAGCTCGCCCTGTGGGCAGCCGCCCGGCACGTACTGCCCGAGGACTCGCCGTGGCGGCTGCCCGCACCGCCGCCGCTGCGGGGTGTCGTCGCCCTCGCGCCGATCGCGGACTTCACCACGGCCGTCGAGCTGAACGTGTGCTCAGGGGCGGTCGGTCAATTCCTCGGCCGCGAGGAGGACTTCGAGGCACGAGCCCCGTACGCCGACCCGGCCGTGCTGCTGCCCACCGGGATCGCGACCACCGTGGTGCAGGGAACCACCGACATCGATGTGCCGCAGGCCGTCTCGGAGGCGTTCGTCGACGCGGCGGCGAAGGCGGGGGAGACGGTGGGCCTGACCCTGCTGCCCGACGTCGGCCACTACCCGCTGATCGACCCGGTCAGCGACGCGTGCGCGGTGGTGGCTGAGGAGCTCGCCCAGCTGGCCTGGTGAGCGAAGGTCCGGCGGCGGTGTGGGCACTGTAGTACTTGCGACGGACGGCGCGGGATCCGTATCACTGCTGACGACCTGGGCGGCGCTCGGCCCCTACCTTGGGGACGTGACCGAGACCAAGAGCAGAAGCCCTGAGTACCGAATGGCCGCGGGAACGCTGGGCGGCCTGCGGCAGGACCTTTTCCACGATGCCTTCGCATACCGTCCGCTGGAGCGGATACGGACCGACGGGCCGCTGCTCCGGCAACTGCCGGAGCGGATGCGTGAGCGTATCGCGTGGACGCCCCACGCACTGGTCGGCACGGCAGCCCTGTTCGTAGTCTTCATCGGCCTGGTCTCGGCGGAATTCGGCGCTCTGCGTATGGCGGTCGCCACCATCATGCTCATGCTGCTCCCGGCGATCACCGTACTGATGACACTGGTCAGGCCGGTCGGCGCGTTCTGGATATCGATGGCGCTCACCCCGTTCGCGGCGGTCGTCGGCGGTGGCTACTGGCCATGGGTGCCCAGTACCTTTCTCTCGCATCTGACGGTGCTGGTCGCGGTCGCGGCCCGGACCCGGCCCCGTACCGCCGCCTGGATGTGGGGCTTGACCTTGGTGTTCGGCACGGCGCTGGAGAACTTCGGCGGCTGGCACCCCACCTCGACCACCTCCGTCTTCGCCGTGACCTCCGCGTTCGCGCTGCTGGTGGTGGCCGTGGTGCAGATCCGTCGCGACGCGGAGCGCGAGGTGACCGTGCAGCGCACCGTGACCGCCGTCGAACGCGACCGGCGCACACTGCTTGAGGAGCGCACCACCATCGCCCGGGAGCTGCACGACGTGGTCGCCCACCACATGTCGGTCGTCGCGATCCAGGCCGAGGCCGCCCCGTACCGGGTGGAGAATCCGCCGCCCGAGCTGGAGCAGGCCTTCGTCACGATCCGGGAGAACGCGGTCGCCGCCCTCACCGAACTGCGCCGGGTCCTCGGCGTCGTACGGGCCGAGGACTACCAGGCGCCGGACGCCCCGCAGCCCACCCTCGCCCAGCTCGACGGGCTCCTCGCCAATGTGCGCGAGGCGGGTCTGGAGACGGAGAAGACGGTCACCGGCGCGGTACGTGAACTGCCGCAGGGTGTCGAGCTGTCGGCGTACCGGATCATTCAGGAAGCTCTCAGCAACACGCTGCGGCACGCACCGGGCGCCACCGCCAAGGTGGAGATCGGCTATGTGCTCGGCGGACTCGGTCTGCGGGTCGTCAACGGGCCGCCGACCGGTCCGGTGAAGCCCTCGCCGGGGGCCGGTCACGGGATCACGGGGATGCGGGAGCGGGTCGCGATGCTGAACGGCGACATGACGGCCGGGGCGACGGAGGAAGGCGGTTACGAGATCGCCGCGTTCATCCCCGTCCAACCCAGCTGCGATACGAACGGGTCCAACAAGTCGCACGAGGCGCAGGCGGAACAGGTGGAAGCGGCATGACCATCCCCACCACCGCGGCCATCCGGGTGCTGATCGTCGACGACCAGATGATGGTCCGCGAGGGCTTCTCGGTGCTGCTCAACGCCATGCCGGGGATCGAGGTCGTCGGCGAGGCCGTCGACGGACGGCAAGCCATCGCGCAGGTGGCGGCGCTGCGCCCCGATGTGGTGCTGATGGACATCCGGATGCCGGAACTCAACGGCATCGAGGCCACCCGCGAGATCGTCGCCGCCGACGCGGACGCCAAGGTGCTGGTCCTGACCACCTTCGACCTCGACGAGTACGTGTACCAGGCGCTGCGCGCCGGGGCGTCCGGCTTCCTGCTCAAGGACGCCTCCGCCCGTCAACTCGCCGACGGGGTACGGGTGGTGGCCGCCGGCGAAGCGCTGCTCGCCCCGACCGTCACCAAGCGGCTGATCAACGAGTTCTCGAAGCTCGCCGAGGCCCCGCGCCCGCCGGCCCTCGCTCGGATCGGCGACCTCACGGAGCGCGAGACGGAGGTGCTCGTCCTCATCGCGCAGGGCCGGTCGAACGCCGAGATCGCCTCGCATCTGGTGGTCGCCGAGTCCACCATCAAGACGCATGTGAGCCGCGTCCTGGTGAAGTTGGGGCTGCGCGACCGCACGCAGGCGGCGGTCTTCGCGTACGAGGCCCGGCTGGTCACGCCTTCCTGAGGAGTCCGGGGGCCGGGGAAGCCGGTGCCCGGGGCGGGTGGCGGGTGGTGGCCGGTCGGCGGCCGTCGGGTCCGGTCAACGTCCGTACATGCACCCGTCCTCACGCTCCGCAGCCGATACTCCCTTCGCCCCCTGGTCCCCGGCGTTCGTCGCCAACCCGTACCCCGCCTACGCCGCGATTCAGCACCCCGGCCCGCAGCTCAGAGGCGGGCCTTCCAGTACGTCGAACGCCACTCCGAAACCGGCCAGGGCCGTGAGGAGCGCCGCCGCCTTGAGTGCCCACCGCCACTTCCCCTGTACGAGGGCGAAGAGCGCGAGCCCGGCCGCGACGCCGCCGAGAGTCATGACCGGCAGCCCGAGCCAGAGCACGTTCCACTCCGTCGCGCCCTCGAAGCCGCCGAAGATCCCGCGCCGGCCGTAGGGGGCCCAGACGAGCATCCCGGCGGCCCCGCCGGCGGCGGCGACCGCGCATCCGGCGACCTGGCGGATGGCTTCGCGTCGGTTCTCCATGATCTGGGTGACGCGGGTGCACCACAGGGAGGTTGCACCCAGACCAGCCCTGCCCTCGCGTCACGACAGGACATCGCGTCGCCGCAACGCCGCCACCCCTGCCCCCACCAGCACCACCGCAGCCGCGGTGAGCACCAGCACCGGGCCCCATTCCATCCCCGTGCCCCCCGGCAGCTTCGGCAGATGCGTGAACGGCGACATGTCCATCACCGGCTGCGGCAGATCGATGGCGGGCCCGATCCACCCCAGTGCCAGACAGATCCCGGCCACGCCCCAGGACGCCACCGCCGCCTTCGGGAGCGCCCCGTACAGCAGGACCGCCACTCCGCCCAGCAGCCAGATCGCCGGCAGCTGCACCAGCGACGCACCCAGCACGGCCGGGAGTTCGTGGCCGTAGCCGACGGCCAGGCCGAGACCGCCGACCACCATGATCAGGGCGGCGCCGCCGAAGGCGATGGCCAGATGACCGGCCGCCCAACCGACGCGGCTCACCCCGCCCGCCAGCACCGGTTCGGCGCGCCCGGCGGTTTCCTCGCCGTGCAGCCGCAGCACCGTCGCGACGATGTACAGCGCCGCGACCATCCCGAGCATGGACACCATCGCTGCGAGGAACGCGTCGGTCAGACCGGCCTGTCCGCCCATCCGCTCGAAGATCTCCTGCGTCTTCGCGTTGTCGCCGACGAGATCCGCCGCCCCGCTGGTCAGCCCGCCGAAGACGACTCCGACCACGGCGAAGGACAGCGTCCATCCGATCAGCGAACCGCGCTGGAGCCGCAGCGCGAGACCGAATGCCGTGGAGATCCGCCCCTGCGCGGGACCGGGCCGGGTTGCCAGGAAGCTCATGCCGACATCGCGCCGCCCCGCCAGCGTGTACGCGAGGGCAGCCTGGACCGCGACGGCCCCCGCGATGACGAGCAGCACCCACCAGCGCTCGTCCGCGTACGCGCGTACGTTCTCCGCCCAGCCGATCGGGGAGAGCCAGGTCAGTACGGACGAGCCGTCGTCCGTCGCCGAGTCGCCCGCGGCCTTCAGTACGAACGCGGCACCGATCACCGCCGCTGTGAGCCCCTTCGCGAGCCGTGCGCTCTCGGTGAGCTGTGCGGCGATCGCGGCGGTGCAGGCGAACAGCACACCGATCCCGGCGACCGACAGCGCGAGCGCCACCGCTCCGGCGCCGCCCGCGCCGGACCCGGCCATACCGGCCGTGATCACCAGCGCCAGCGCGGCGTTGGCGATCAGCGCGGCGAGGAGTGCGGCAGTCAGTGGGGCGCGGCGGCCCACCATGGTGGAGGAGAGCATCTCCTGACGGCCGGTCTCCTCTTCCTCCCGGGTGTGCCGGATGACGACGATCAGGCTCATCACGGCCGCCAGCGCTCCGCCGAAGCCGACCATCCGCCAGCTGACGAGCCCTCCGACGGAGTCGTTGAAGACCGGTCCGTACAGCGCCCGGAGCGAGCTGTTGGCGTTCATCGACGCGGCGAGTTCCGCGCGCTGGGCGGCGGTGTCGTACAGCGAGGCGAAGGACTTCCCGACGGTGGAGAAGGAAGCGCCGAGCACGATCACCCAGATCGGCATCATGATCCGGTCGCGCCGCAGCGCGAGCCTCAGCAGGGGCCAGGTGCCGACGAGCTGCCCGGTACCCGGCCCGGTCCGGCCTTTCGCACCGGCCGGAGTGGTCATGGTCACGGCAGTCATCGCGCCGCCACCCCCACACCTTCGCCGCTGTCCGTCGCGCCCGTTGCGTCGGCCGCGTAGTGGCGCAGGAAGAGCTCCTCCAGCGTGGGCGGGGTGCTGGTCAGCGTCCGTACCCCCGATGCGGAGAGCGACTTGAGGACCGAGTCCAACTTGTCCGTGTCGACCTGGAGCGTGACCCGCAGGCCCTGGACGTCGAGGTCATGGACGCCGGGCAGATGCGCGAGCCCGTTGGGAGCACCGGCCAGCTCGGCGGTGATGTTCGTACGGGTCAGATGGCGCATGTCCGCCAGCGAACCCGTCTCCACCGTCTTCCCCTGGCGGATGATGCTGACCCGGTCGCAGAGCGATTCGACCTCGCTGAGGATGTGACTGGACAGCAGGATCGTCCGCCCGCGCGCACGTTCCTCGGCGACGCAGGCCTGGAATACCTCTTCCATCAGCGGATCGAGACCGCTCGTCGGCTCGTCCAGGATCAGCAGATCCACATCGGAGGCGAACGCGGCAACGAGGGCGACCTTCTGCCGGTTTCCCTTGGAGTACGTACGCCCCTTCTTCGTCGGGTCGAGCTCGAACCGTCCGACGAGGTCGGCGCGCCGGGCCCGGTCGAGGCCGCCGCGCAGCCGTCCGTACAGATCGATCACCTCACCGCCGGAGAGGTTGCGCCACAGCGTGACGTCACCGGGGACGTACGCCACCCGCCGGTGAAGCTCGACCGCGTCGTTCCACGGGTCGCGGCCGAGCAGCTGGGCGGCGCCGGAGTCGGCCCGCAGCAGCCCCAGCAGCACCCGGATGGTGGTGGACTTCCCGGACCCGTTGGGCCCGAGGAAGCCGTGGACCTCACCGGTCTCGACCGTGAGGTCGAGGCCGTCCAGCGCGTGCGTCCGACCGAACGACTTGTGCAGCCCGGCCACCGTGATTGCCTTCATCATGTTTCTGAAGGTACGCTACTTTCACAAACTTGTGAAGTTAAGGAAGCGTATAAAGTTGGAACACGGCGGGGGGCCGGGGAATCAGGGGAGACGATCGGGTCATGACCAGCGAAACCGAACAGAGCACGCACAACGAACGAGACGCGGAGGCAGTGTCGCGGTTCGTTGAACGGTTCGCGTCCGACATGACCGAGGCGGGGATGCAACGGATGGCTTCCCGTGTCTTCGCCGCGCTCCTCGCGGACGACGACGGGTCGATGACCTCCGCCGAGCTCGCCATGGCGCTGCAGATCAGCCCGGCGGCCGTGTCCGGCGCGGTCAATTACCTCACCCAGGTCAGCATGGTCGGCCGCGAACGCGACCCGGGCTCGCGCCGGGACCGCTACCGCCTGCACGACGAGGTCTGGTACACCACCTTCACCAACCGCGACCGGGTGCTCACCCGCTGGGAGAACACCCTCAAGGACGGCGCCCGCACCCTGGGCGAGCACACCCCGGCCGGTGCCCGGCTCGCCGAAACAGCGGCGTTCTTCGAGTTCGTGCAGTCGGAGCTGGCCGACATGTTGGACCGCTGGCGCGAGCACCGCAAGACGCTCGACCTCCCGGTGGCCGACTGGCGCGGGCACACCTGAGGCGTGGGGCGGCGCCCGCCGCTACCCCGCCCCGGCCCGCAGCGCCGGAGGACTACCGTCCCTAACAGTGTCCAGGAGTGAGTCTTGTGCCCACGTCCCGGAACTGCGCGCATCCCGAACGGTTTTGGATGCGCTGGTCCCCCGCGTTCTCGTTGTCCCTGTCCGGCAACGCGCATCGTGTGCACGCTCCGCGACGGGGCGGCGGGATTCCTCACGCCCTCGTTCACCACGATCGGCCTGGACGGTCCGATGCCCGGCACCATCACTCTGGTGATGCCGGGGCGGTGCCGTCCGTCGCCGGATCGGATGTCCGAGGGCGCGTCGCCCGATCGCGATACCAGCGGCATCGTGACGGGTCATGCTGCGAGTCTTGCTGATCAGGGGCTTGCGCCAGTGCTGGTCGCCCCATATCGAGGTGTATGCCGGGTCGACGGCGACGATGGCGATGCCGTGTTCGGCGGCCATGGAGACGATGCGGGCCTTGAGCTTGCCGGTGGGCATACCGGAGATGAGTTGCCGGAACCGCTTCTTGCGGCCGTGCTTCTCACGGGTCTTCTCGGCGGAGAAGTCCAGGTTCTCGATGCCGATCGCCTGCGCGCCGGTCTGTTTGGTCCAGTGCAGGAGGCGGGTGAGTGCGTGCCGGATCTGGGCGTCGCGGTGGTCGGCGGTGCCGGACAGGTCGTAGTGGAAGCGGCGCGGTTCGCCGATGGGGTTGCCGTGCTGGTCGAGGTGGTAGGCGGCGAAGTGGTCGGCGTTCGTGTCGACGCCGATCATGCCTCGGGCCCGGGCCGTCTCCAGCGGGATCGTCTGGACGGTGCGGCGTTGCCAGGACGCGGTGAGGTACCAGCGGCCCCGGTCCACATCGTGGTGGATGCGGTAGGCGATGGCATGGTTGGCCTCGGTGCGGTCGCGCCACTCGTCCCCGCGGTGCGCGAAGGCGACCTTGGAGGCGAGAACGTACCGGCCGTGTTTGCTGTTGGCCAGG